>JAGVYH010000043.1 GCA_018303325.1 Candidatus Woesearchaeota archaeon | reverse complement strand
AATGGCGCAAAAATAGATTCTCAAAAAAAATACATTGGAAAAAAAGCAATCGTGGTTATTCTTAAAGATTAAAACTTTGTTATTTCTGTCCCACACCCGCAGCTGCAGCAATTTCTGCAAGTGTTCACTCAAACCATGATTTACAGATGAAAATAAACACACCAGAACAAAGTTTTAGACGATATTATAGAAAAAAGCTTGTTGAGACATTAAGAAGCTCTAATCTTGTTTTAGTTGATGATACAGTTATAGAAGATTTAGTAGAATTACCACCGGAAACTACAAAGTATGAAGAGGCAATACAACATATGCCTTTTCCTGTTATTTTCTTTGAATTAGATAAAACACTTGATATTGAAATCCTTTATGGAAAGCGAATAAATCTTAGAGGAATTTTGTTTGGACATGGAAGAGATGCCAGCCCAACCCACCAAATGATAAAAGAAACAAATGGGGAAGATATAGATGTGTTTTATTTGGGTCTTTTTTCTGAAGGAATAACTGATAAAAGTTTACCTGTTGATATACATATTGATCCTCATGATTTGCTGATTAAACCATCAACTACAGTATCAGCATTTGATCTTCTTGCTAATGAAACCAGAGCATCAGAAACTGATACTTCAAGTGTTGAAGAGAAAAAAGTTAATTTAGAATACACTCAGAAAGTAATTAGCTTATGCGCAAATCTAATCAATTATATCAATGCACATAATGTAACTGTAACTAAAGTTGAAAGACAAACAAAACAGGAGTATGAAAAAATAAACAGAAAAAGACAAAGTAAAGGAAAGTTTAAGTTAGAGCCATTAAGGCCTTATCATGTTATTGTAGTTGATCAATCTGTCATCTCTCAAGGAGAAAGAGAAGCAGCTGATGAAACAGGAAAAAAAATGAATTATAGGGAAATGGTAAGAGGACATTTCCAAAGATATCATAAGCGTGAAGGAATTATTAGATATTGGATACCACGATATGCTAGAGGACCTGAAGGTGCGCCTTGGAAAGAAAATAGATATAGGGTTTTAAATGATTTGTTGTGAAAAGGAGATAGAAATTAAAAAGAGGGAACAGAGATTAAAAAACCGATTAAAAGATATACTGTAAAAATTGTAAAGGTAGTGTACAAAGATGATCTTAGAAAAAATATTAGAAATACCTGAAGACTTTTTGGAGCTTAAGACAGTATATGGAAGGTATAATGAGGTTGTAGCAGTTGATGGTGATAAAGAAATTGACACAGTTATGGCAAATTCAGAACAATTTTCTCCACTGTCCCTTAAAGCATATGTAGAATATATTCGCAAAATCGTTTCTGGGCAAGCAGAACGAGCTTTTATCGCATTAAATCTTTACCCGACTTTAGATTGCAATAATAGATGCGTACATTGTTATGCAGTCAAATCGTCTCCTTCAGGAATAAAATATTTAGGTCTTGATAAGATTAATTCTTTATTAGTTGACTTAGCTAGAGAAGGGGTACTTAATCCGCGTGTTCTTGGAGGTGGTGAGGCAACATTGCATCAAAATATAGGAAAGATACTGAAGGATTTAAACACTGTTGGATTTGCAACTACACTTATAACAAATGGCACAGACATAAAAGATTTAACTGGAATGATTGTTGATAATGTTAAATTAATAAGAATATCATTGGACGGCGCAGACGAAATGTCAAGATACTACATGCATAGAGTCAAAGATTTTAAAGGGGTAATTAAAAGCTTAAAAGATTTAAAACAAAAAACAGACGCAAGAAATGATCCTTATCAGCATTTAGGAATAACTTATATCATCAAAAAAGAGAATATGCATCTAGTTTTTCAGAGCGCAGAGATTGCTAGAGACTTAGGCTTAGATTCGATATCATATCGTATCCATAAAGAGATGACTCCTACTTATTTTAATGAATCTGAACGAGAAGATATAAGTGCTCAGCTAAGAAAAGCAGAAACTCAATTTAAAAGAGATATAGCAATCTTGCGTAGATTTTATATCAATGACATTAGTCCCTTCATATATAAACCACCTGAAGATGGCGTATGTTTAACAAAAAAACTACGTTTTTTAATAAATAGTGATGGAAGTGTACAGACATGTAATTCTTATAATTTTGAAGAAGCATGGAATTATGGAAATATTAACCGCCAAAGTTTTGCTGAGATAGTTAATAGTGACAAAGTCTTTAAAATCATAAATCGAAAACATAATGTACCTTGCCCATCAGTCTGTTGTCTCAAACATGCAAATGAAGTATTCTATTTTATTGCAAAAAATCTGCGCCAAAATAGTAAAATTAAATTTATTACAAGATATAATCCAACCAGAGGGTAATATGAAAGAAAAATTAATGGAACATATAGAAATAAGTTTTGGAAAGATTTGTCCTTTGAGATGTATAGAATGTGCCAACTTTGTACCCCAATCTGATAATTACCAAACTATGAGTGTAAATCAATTAATAAGCAATCTCAATATACTGAAAGGTATCGATTGTCTTCCTTCTAATGTTGCAATTTCAGGTGGTGAACTTACTATAGTCCCTCAAGTGAATGACCTTGTAAAAATTTGTACAGACTATTTTGATAATGTTTTGCTTGCGACAAATGGTATCTTTTTTCATAAGATAAATATAGAACTTCTTAAGAAGATCCACACAAAAGTTTCAATATATCCTTTAAACAAAGAATTAATACCTTTATTCAAAAAAATTTCAGCAAAATTTGGAATTGATATTATCTATAGAGATATTTCATGGACTATATCTCATAAAACGGGCCCTCATTCTGATACAAAAGCTCAAGAACTTTATGATAACTGCAATTTAAGATTACACCCAATGATATACCAAGACAAGTTGTGGCAATGTTGTTTTGGATTCCCAAGCGATGAAATAAAATTTATTAAACTTGATAATAAACTTACTTTCCAGGAAGTATATGATATGATTCATTATCCTCATTTTGTTTCAAGATGCAAAACTTGTTCATACGCTGATATGACTCCTGTTGAAACCGCAGGACAACCGAAAAATTATAAAAAGATTGCAGAAGGATTAGTTTTGCAAGAAAAGATAAAATTAACTCAAAAATATAACTTATGAATTTATAACAATCTATGTATTTGTTTAGTTCCTGGGCGCAGCCACACGTCTCATGATTATTTTTAGTTTATTTTTTTTATACTACTATTTTAAAAAAATTAATTCTTGATGAGACGGTGGACTTCGTCCCTAGTACGAGTTGTGAGCGGTAAAAAAGATTCTGAGCGGAAGAAAAATATATTAAAAAAGATTAACAAGCTAAACAAGTACCAATCTATCAATAAAAGAATAAAACAGTTGTGGGTTGCTATAAGTTCAAAATATAAAAATACTTTCACTGCTTATTTTTCTCCATAAACTCTTTTACTCTTTTTATTCCTTCTTTTATCTGCTCTGTTGCAGTTGCATAGCTGAACCTTAAATGCTCGCCTTCACCAACATTTCTACTTCCAAAATGATTGTCAGATAATGCAGCAACATTTGCTTCGTTCAATAATCTTGTTCTTAGCTCTTCAGAATCTTTTGCACTTATTAGTTTACATGCTTCTGTAACATTTGGCCATGCATAGAATGCACCGCCTGGTCTTAAACATTTAAAGCCAGGAATTGAATTCAAACCGTCAACAATAATACTCCTTCTCTCTTTGAATACCTTTATCATTTTTTTAGTTTCATCCTGAGGACCATTTAACGCTTCAACACCTGCCCATTGGCACATGTGAGGTGCGCAGGAAGTAATATTAGTTACCCATGTTCCAATATGTTTAGCTATCTTTGCATTGCTGATAAATCCAATCCTCCAGCCAGGCATAGAATATGCTTTGCTTAGCCCGTCCATAATTATTGTTCTTTCCTGCATATTTTTTATAGAAGCAATGCTGTTAAATTCATGGTCATAAACAATTTGGGAGTAAATCTCGTCAGAAAACACCCAGCATTTAGGATATTTCTCTACAATCTCTGCTATTTGAAATAGTTCATCCTTGCTTAAAACACCACCTGTTGGGTTTTGCGGTGAGTTTAGCACCAAAAGTCTTGTTTTATTATTTATTCTTTTTTTCAGGTCATCGATGTCAAACACATAACCTTTTCTCTCGAGAAGAGGCAGTGGAACAGGTTTCGCAGCTTGCGCAATTGTTTGTGATTGATAAATAGGATATCCTGGATTTGGATAAATTACTTCATGTCCTTGATATGGTTGTGTTACTGTTGAAATAACATACATTATAAATGGTTTTCCGCCGCAGTCAATAATCACTGAATCAGGATCAACTTTAATATGCCTTGTTCTTGAAAGATAATCTGCAACAGCTTTTCTTAATTCAGGAATTCCTGCTGATGCAGTATATCCTGTTTTTCCGTCTTTAAGAGCTTTTATGCATGCATCTTTGATGTTCTGCGGGGTTGGAAAATCTGGCTGGCCTATGCAAAAGCTAAGAACAGGTTTGCCTTCTTTCAACATTCTGTTTACTTCTCCCAAGACAACAAAAGAATTTTCTGTACCCATATGTTGTGTTCGTTCTGATATTTCAAGAGTGTCTGGCATTTTTATTACCTCGTTTATTTTTTTAGTTATTTTTTTATTTATTTGATTATTGTTTATTTATTTTTTATTTGTTGTTGATTACAATTTATTGATTGTTAATTATTGAGTTTAGTTATTTTTTATTAATGGTTTGTAGTTATCTTTTTTTTAATTTATTCTTCTTTTTATTTCTTTTTTTTACTTTTCATATCATACAATTTTTTCGCTTTGACTGCAATATGTTCTGCGCTTAATTTAAACTCCTTGATAAGCTCCCATGACTGGCCGGATTCGCCGAATCTGTCGTCAACACCAACCATATCAAGCAGGCAGTTATGGCCATAACACTTGGCAGATTCCATAATAACACTAGAAACCTTATCGCCCATCCCGCCTTTCTGATGCTCTTCTGCTGTTAAAATAATCCCTGTTTCTTTCGCAGCATTTTCGATTGCTTCTTTGTCTAATGGTTTTATAGTATGAAGATTAATAACTCTTGATTCAATATTATATTCTTTTTTCAATATCCATGCTGCCCTCATTGCTTCTGGCACCATTGGACCGCATGCAACAATAGTTACTTCTTCTTTTTCAGAGTTATATTCAGATGCCAGCTTATGTTCAAACGCATCTGGAAAATTAGACGTTTCTCCCCTAAATCTTATCACGTTTGCTTTACCGAATACAAAAGGGGTTTTCTCATTAGTTATAGTAGGTGTTGCTTCTCTTGCAAATCTTACATATTTTGGACCTTTGACGTCGAACAATAAAGTTTTGGTTGCTTTTTTTGTTTCAACAGAATCACAAGGCACACAAACATGCATATTTGGCAGGGCGCAGACCATGTAAAGCTCTTCCAAACTTTGATGAGTTGCGCCGTCTGGTCCAACACTTATGCCGCCATGCGCACCTGCAACAAAAACATTCAGGTCGCCGTAACAGACAGTAGTTCTTAACTGGTCTGCATTTCTCGCGCTGGCAAAAACACCATAAGTGCCGAATACAGGCAGTTTGCCTTCTTTTGCAAGACCTGCTGCAATGCATGTGGCATCTGCTTCAGAAATGCCAATATTAATGAACCTGGATTTTCTTTCAGGATGAAGTTTATAAAATTGGTCAATAGTAATTGAGCCGGAAATATCTAATCCTAAACAAACAACTCTTTCATCATTACCATATTCGTCAAGAGCCTTTCCAAAACCCATTCTTGTTGCTTCCATATCCGCTTTCATCAGCTCTTGCTCTACTCCTTCCTTGTTTTTGCCTTTGTATGAATTCCACCAGTAATTTCTGCTGAATTTTGGCTGGGCTGATTCTAATTCTTTTGTAACTTTCTGCTGATACTCGTCTGCATATTTTAATAATTCTTCATAAGGTAATTTGTTAAGCAGGCCTAATTGTTTAAGGCTATTGGCAAGCTCGTCTTTATTTGGCGCTTTTCCGTGCCAGCCGGCATTATTTTCCATGAAATCAACGCCTTTGCCTTTGATAGTATCTGCAATTATAACAGTTGGCTGGCCTTTGTTTTCAGATTTTTCTGGAGCATTAACTGCTTTATTAAACGCATCAAGAATTTGATTCATATCATGTCCATTTATTTCAATAACATTCCACCCAAATGATTTGTATTTTTCTGCAAGAGGATAAACATTTTTTATATCTGAAACTTTGCCGTCTATTTGCAGCATATTTTTGTCGATAATACCTATTAAGTTACTTAATTTATGATGCGCTGCTGTCATCACAGCTTCCCATATTTGTCCTTCCTGCTGTTCTCCGTCGCCCATGATGCAAAAGACTTTGTAATCTTTCTTGTTAAGTTTTCCAGCAAGAGCAATCCCGCAGGCAATGCTTAATCCTTGTCCTAAACTGCCAGTGCTTACCTCTACACCATTTAACTTTTTCCAGTCAGGATGGCCTTGGTATGGCGCATGAAGTTTTCTTAACCTAACTGTGTCTTTAATATCAAAATAACCAGACATGCCTAAAGAAATATATAATGCAGGCGCTTTGTGCCCAGCGCTCCAAATTATTCTGTCCCTGCCTTCCCATAAATAATTATTAGGATCATGTCTTGCGACGTTAAGATAAAGCGCAGCAGCAATATCCATTATAGACAATGTACCGCCAGCATGTCCGCTCTTTGCAGCGCACAAAGAAATTAAATTATAACCGCGCATTAAGTTAGCAGCTTCTTTAAGCTCTTTAGAATTTAATTGTTTAATGATTTTTCCTGATTTTGAATTTATAATTGGCATGTGATCACCTTTTATTTATATATATCTTTCTTATTATTAATCCCTTTAAACGTGATAAATAACTTCTTTATATAATTTATTAAAGTATCACACAAGGTATGATTTTGAGTTAAAAATTATTTAGTACTTTACATATTTACATATTATTTTTTATTGTAATAATATACTAAATGGAATTAGTTTTCGAACAAACTAATTCCATTTGTATATACAAAAGTCCTTGTTTTTTGTTCGAAAGCTAAGGACTTTTAGTATAACTAACAATAATAATATTTTATTGACAGAAGGTAAAATAAAGCGCCTTTTGTATAGGTAATGAACTAAAATAATCCTAATGAACTGGTTGGAGCATGCCAAGTAACTGATAAAATTTACAGAAAGATTATACAATCTAAAATAATGAGTGTATTATTCACAAAAAATGGATAAATTATCCAGAAAAAGTGAATAATATAAACGTTTTTATATGGGTTCTTAAATAAAAAACCACCCTCAAATGCGTGGCTGGTTTTTTAATTTCCATAAAGTTGAATACCACCATTAGATAGTAATATTTATAAATAGTTATTTGTTTCTTTGAATAAGATTGATTGTATTTATAGTATACTAAAAGTGATTAATTTTCGAACAAATTAATCACTTTTGTAAGTTGGAAAGCAAAGCTTTCTAATTTCTCAGGAATCTCTGATTCCCGAGATATACAACAGTGCAAAATATAGCAAACGCACAATATTTTAGTAATAAATTATATGCGTTTGCTATATTCGTGGACTTTATTTTAAATTTATTAAGTAGCATGATGGTACAATGATACAACAAATATGTGGTTCTTGATGCTCAGAATTACACCAATCAAGCGGTGGTTCTTGAGCACACAGAATCCCACTCGACCATAAACCAATGATTGGTGGAATTCTGTTGTTTCAGATTAAATAAAGATTGAATATAAATTATTCATTTAATCTGAAATAACTAAATAAATCCAGATGTTAAAGTCCACCGCTATAATGTTCGATTATTTTGCACATTTAGTATATATAAACATATAATACTTTACATTATTTAGGTGATTTAATTTGTCAGATGAAGGAACAGTAAGCACTAAACAAACATTGGATTTAGTTATAGTCAATTCTAATATTTCAGAGATTAATGATGAAGAAATAATTAGATGGTACCTATCACAATATGGTTTAGATGTTAATTTCAATTTAACAATAAGAGATGATGAATCATTATATGATACTCCAACTTTTGAAAGATTTCCAAGAGACGCTGTTATTTACACACATCTTGCTCCTCATAATAGATTTGTTACACTCGCAGGTGTTCACCGATTAACAGAAGAGCCTAGTTTTAGAAATTACAGAGCCTAGTTTTAGAAATTACAGGCCAGATTTAAGATTTATTGTTGCTATGGATGATACTTATCTTGATAAAGATACATTTTTTAGATATTGTAAAAATGAATTATTATTTGAGTTTCTTCAAAACCTCAGTGAACATCAACTTGATCCTGCTAATGTGGTTTCAGCAACATATCAACATGTTTGGGTGGAGTTTTTTACATGTGACCCACGAAATCCAGAAAGCGACCATTTTAAAGATTATGCAGAAAAATTGCTTGCATTAAGAGCAGGACAAGCTAATACAGGCGAAAAAACAGAAGACAAAAGTGTATAAAATAGTATAAAGGTACCATGAAAATGACAGATGAAACCATGCATTTAGATATAATTGTTGCTTCAACGGATGTTTTTAATATAGACAGCTTAATAGAAGATAAAATTTCTAAATTAAGCAAGGAAATAGGATTTGAGTATAATTTAGAGTTTCGACCTGAAGGATGGTTTCTTGGTCCGTCATGGAAAGACAATTATAGGGATATAAAACAAAATGCAATAATTGTTACACACGGCGGCCAATGTGTGGGTTACTGTTATTTAAATGTTGTAAAAGAATTAAGTGGAATAAGGCATGATTTAAGATTTATTGTAAGAATGGAAAGAGATAAAATATTAGATGATTTTGGGAATAATCGTGAATTATTTGCATTTTATCAGCAGCTTGAGGCAGATTTTGACAAGATGCAAGAGGCACATACTGCTAGTTATGACCAAGAATGTGATGATATTGAAGAATCCAATGAAAGACATGAAGAATCATTCAAGTATGACGTCACTAAACATGTAATCGTAACATCTCAAAGTCTTCCTCGTTATTTTGGTGAAAAAAGTTTTTCAGATATATTTTGTTATGAACCACATTTTGATAGTTATTTAAAAAGTTTTGTTGAGCATTTAAAGCAACGAAAACAAGATTTAGCAGATGGAACTGCAAAACCAACACAAGAGTAATATTATGATTAATATTAATGAGTTTATTAATACAAATAGGAGATATGTTAGAAACTACATTAGGAGCTTACAACAACAATGAAAATACTTTTACTTGATGATTATGCGCAGCCGAGAGAAGATGCCAAAATGGCATTGGAACAGATCTTAGCAGACGGAACTTCTGAAGATATCACTGAATTAAGTATTGTTGAATTTAATAATCCTGTTGAAGCATTGGTATCTTTTAGACAATTTAAGTATGATCTTGTTATTACAGATATTCTTATGCCTGAGATGAATGGGTTTGAGTTTGCTGTCGAAGCTTTGAGAAGCAGAGTAGTGCCTTTTGTATTACACACTGGAACATGGTCAAAAGAATATGTTACTCAAATAATCTTAAATGGAGTTGGAGAAAAATTGCCGATAGAAATTGTTGGAAAAAGATATTTTCATGAAAGTTTGGCAGAATATGTTTCTGAGATGAAGCGGGGAGTAGAAAATTCAAGAAAAAGAGCAGAAAAACTTCAGCCAAATGTTTTTGAAAGAGTTCTTAATCAGGTACGTAGAGCAGTTAATTATATTATTGGTTCAGAATATTTTCACATTAGTGCTTCTGAAATTGAAGTTAAAGATATTGAAAAAATAATTGAAAGATTAAAAGCAAAGGATGATGTTCTTGTAGATTATATTAAGGCAGTCTTCAAAGAGCTTGTAACAACCCTAAACACAACTGCTGGTTTATTGCAGGATGACAAGAATGATGACCTTAAAAAAAGAATACTTGGTATTGAATGGACATCTGACGAAAAATCAAAAACAACTTCTGATTACATGCATCATTTCAGCGGATATCCTCTGCCAAGTTTATGTATGATTTTAGAGATGTATGGAAGAGAAGGGAAAGAAACTTCTCCAAAAATAGAGAGAGAAAAGAATGCAAATGATGAAGGCAAAGCAGTTATGAATAATGAAAGTGAGGCATTGAGAAAAATCAAAGATATCTATAAAAAAATGAGGTCTATTGAGCAGATTATTAATAGCCCAAGATACATGATTATTGCCAATCCTCAGGAAAAGAGAATGTATCAAAAAAGATTGGAAACACAAAAAAGAGTTCCTCTTCCTAATCCAGACTTACCTGTAAAGCTAGTTAACAGAATAAAAATGTTGCAGTATTATTATGAAAGTGTTACGAGTAATACATCAAATTGGTTTATAATCAGACCTAATGATGAACCAATAGTACTTGAAAAACTTGTCAGAGAAATGAGAGATATGTTTGGTTCTAAACTGATTGCGAGGTCAATGTTTAGAGGAGAAGATTCTTTGCTTCCAATGGCTGGATTTTTTGATTCTGTTGTATTTGAATCAATTGAAGGATATAATGCAGCAGTTGAGAAAATCAGAGCAATGGGTTCAAGACATTTGGCGCAATTCTGCCTGCATCGCGGTTTTCAACAACCATCACAAGATGATATGTTTATAGGAATAGAGCCTTATCATGACACAACTTATCTTGGTTCAATAGTTGAGCATCCTAATCATAATGGTGTTTATTTGATAGAATTTGGTCAGAGATGTGTTGGTAATCCTGATTTAGGAAGTAATTGGATAGAAGCAAAACAAATACTTTACGATGCAAACAATGACAATGTTCTCAATAGTCATGAACCATTATTAAGTGTGAGAAATATTAATTTTATTAAATTATCAAAAAAACTAGCTGAAATTTATAAAAATATGGTCAACGAAACTGTCGGAGAAGTATCATGCTCTCAACAAATGGAGTTTGGTTTTGACCTAGGAATTACAGGAATGGATGACTATTTAATATTATGTTATCAAATAAGAGGTTTTAGACAAAAGACATCACAAAAAGATTTCAAAATAACCAAACCATTAGAAACAACATCAGTAATGGGAACAACAGAACAAGAAGGAATAGAATGTGTTGTGATTGATACAAATGATCCTATTGAGCTTGGTGTATTGACAGAGAAAGCAAGAGCACAGGGTTATGGTATAATGTACTTGTCACATCCACGAGAAGAAATGTCAAATGTGCGAGAGGAAACAGGAGAAGAAGGCTCTGAGAGATTTGTTAAATATGATGATGTCGCTGTTGCATCTTTGATACCAGATGTTGATGTTTTGGTTTTGGGAAAAAGCTTGAAAGTAATGTCGCATATGTATTTCAATGCAATGGTTAATGCAAAGAATGTTGTGCTGCTGGAAGAGGGACAGCTGAGTAAACTTCCCGAACAAGGAACAGTTGTAAATTATGCATGTAACGGAACAGATTGTTCTATTAGAAAAATTAATACTTCTGAAAAAATAAAATATCAGATAAGAGAAGCGTTGAATAAGTAAAGAAAATACTTACAATATGCAATAAATAAGTTGTGATTAATATGAGCAATGATAAACCACAAATTTCTAAACAAACCTTGGATTTAATAATAGTTAATACGGGATTGTTAATGACCATAGATGGTGATTCAATAGTGTGGTATTTATCTCGATATGGCTTAGATGTTAAGTTTAATGTAGAAATAGTACGGGATGAAATGTTGAATGATGCACATACATATGAAGCATTTCCTCGAGACGCTGTTATTTATACACATCTTGGAGCCAATAATCATTTTGTTACATTGGTTGGTTTAAAAGGATTATCTGAACATAATTCTTCAACTTATTACAGGCCAGATTTAAGATTTATCATTGCAATTGATGCAAAATATCTTGATGTAATTACATTCACAGAATATTGTGGTGGAAGTAGCGATTTATTTGATTATTTACAAATGATTAGCAAAAATGAACTTGATCCTGCTAATGTAGTTTCATGTACATTTAATCGTGATTGGAATAACTTTTTTAAAAGTGAAGATGAAGAATTTGGGGGAAATTGTTTTAAAAGTTATGTAGAAAAATTATTAAAATTAAGAGCAGAGTTAAGAGAAGGACAACAAACACAAGTCTCAACAAATGTTACAGTAAGATAATTTAAGTTTATTCTTTCTTGCGCTTATTTTCTAATTTTTTCTTAAGTTCTGGTTCAGAAAGATAATTTTCAGAAGTAGTTATTGGACGACCTAATTCTTTTTCTGTTTCTTTTCGCGCATTGCCTGCGACTTTTCCACCGCGTTTTGCAACATTATCACATTCAACAAATCCATCTGCTTCTTCTTCTCTTGTAATTTCAGTTGAAACCCTTTCACCCAACATTGTAAAAATCAGCTCTAAATCATTCATGTGATCTCGCAAATTCTCTTTTTTCAGTCTCTTAAATTGCTTATATTCGCTGGGAGTCATACCAAATGTTGCTTTGCTTATTTCTGCCGTAAGTATTGCATACTCTTTTTCAGTTTTAACATTTCTCTTACTCCATTCATCAGTAAGCTCATCTCTGATGGCAATTCCTCTAATCCTCTTTTCTATCCAATCATCAGAGTAACCCTTTGCTTTGTAAAGTTCTTTCATCCGCTTTTGGGCGAGTTCTGGGTTTTCTATTTCTTTTACTCTATCATAACCTGCTTTAGCAAGCCAAAGCTTAAATGGCTCTGCTTTTTGGGATGGAATAGATTGAATAATTCGAAATGCCCCTTCTGTATTTACACAGTTCATATTTTGATTACCACCCATCGTGTGTACAGAAAGGGTATGTACAATTTGTACCCACCCTTTAGCTAGTTCTTCATCTCTTTGTTTCATTTTTTGTATATATTGTTTAGGATCTGAAGAATCAGTTAGTACAAACACTATATCTTCTGTTACAAACCACCATTCATCATTAAACCAAGTCCTTCTTATTTTCTTTCCTTCAAATACAACCAACGCATTGTGAATATTATTTGTTTCCATTGATTAACTATAAAACTTACTGCATATATAAACCTTACGTCGACTTGTCCAGTGGACATGGTTAAAACCGCTAAAAACATTATATCTTGCTAGATTAAGGCTTTTAAGCCACAAGACACGAGTTATTAAGAAAGAACTTATTGATAATAAACACACATGATTATAAACAATTAAAAAAAAGAAAAAAAGAAATTCAAAAAAGAGTTAATATCTTTTTACTTAAACAGATAGTTGTTAGGAATAAACTCTGCGCCTATTGCTTTTGCAAGTCTTTGCATGCCTGGAACTTCTGTTTCATAATGGCCAACATCTATCAAAGTAATACCTAATTCTTTGGCTACCATTATCGCAGGCTGTTCCATCTCTGCTGCAATGTATGTATCAATTCTTTCCTCAGCTATTTGCTCAAGAAACTCTGCTTTGATTGCTGCACCTGCTGAAACACCAACCCTTCTGATTACATCTTTTGTGTTACCCACAACTGCTTTTATTTTTGGCTTTATTCCACAATAGTGTTCAAGAGTACGAAACATCTGTTCCATATATCCATCTAAAGTCACTACAATGGGAATAGGTTTATCAAGTTTAGTTGGGTTATTGAATCCAGTATTCACCGAAGGGCAATAGAAATCAGTCTCACCAAAGTCACCTGTAACTGCTCCTCTTGGCACAACCATTCCTTTATAACGTATGGTAAATGGTTTAATGTTTTTTATGCCAATTATTTCAGCAAATGTCTGTATGTTTCCTTCTTCTGCAACGTCCTGTCTAAGATGAGCAACCATGCAATACAATCCATTCATTGATGCATATTCCTTTGACCTTTTGCTTGGGTAATGATGTGAAACAATCATGTCAATACCTTTAGCCTGTGCTTCTTTCATCACGTCAATTGTTGGATCAACACAAACTCCAATCCCTGCTAACACATCTTTTTCTGCGCCAAAAAAGATTGATGGCTCAAATTCAACTGCTGGTGCATATGTATCAACTAACTTTATTAGTTCTACAACATTTAATTTATTTTTTTCTTCTTGCATTTTAATCTCCTCCGTATTTTAAATTATTTTTATCGTATGTTTGTTTCAAAATATAGTCACGGACATTAATAATTGAACATAAAGTTCCGTGACTATATGTATCAAACATAGTAAATTTTAATGATAAAGTTTTATGTGTTTGATATATTGAACGAACTGAACAATATTGATAAATAGTTTCAGTTCGTTGGCTATTCGTGGACTTTAACTAAATATATACAATTATTAAAGTCCACCACTATAGAGCTCACGCTAGAGCTAAAACTGAACATAGCATAAGCTATCTTAAACTAAAAAATTAATTTTATTGATGTAATTCAATTAACTCAACTGAAAATTTAGAGAGAAATCTCTACCGCCATAGCCCTTGAGAAATTTTAAAGATAGATAAATCTAAGAAGAAGAAATTATTGCCACCGATAATCACAATAGTTTTCCATGAAATTATATCTGTCCATAAAGAGTGGTAAACACGACAAATATATAAAACTTTCGAAGATTTTATCGCATCACTTTTCTCGTCAAGAAATTATAAATTAACTTTTTTTCGTTCCTGGGCGCAGCCACACGTCTCATGATGATGTTTTTTATTTTAGTAGTTTAATTTACAATTTTTAAAATACTTTAAAAAAATTCATGAGACGTGGGACTGCGTCCCTAGTTACGGGTTGAGAGCGGAAAAAATCAGCTAAGAAACAAAACTTCAACAAAACAAGTATAAATTAAGAATAATTAGTATAAGATTAACTTTCACAGCGTCGTTATTGGTCTCGCCTGCAGAATATAAACCTTGCCGTTGGCAATCGCCCATTCAATATCCATTGGTTTTCCGTAATGAATTTCTATCTTTATCCCAAAATCTGTTAATTCCTTCAATTCTTTTTCGCTGAGCAATTGTTCGTTTGGGTTTTCAATGTTTTTATTGACATTCTTGCCGTTCTCGTCTCTGAACAATCCCCATGTTTTTTCAGCTATGTTTTTCTGCTTGATTGAAAGTGTTTTCTTTTCAATGAACTGTTTCTTGTCAATAAAATATGAGTCTGGAGTAACCTGCCCAGAAACAACTGTTTCACCCAAACCGTAACTGCCTTCAATCAAAAGCTCATTATAATTTTTAGTGACTGGATTTACTGTAAACATTACACCTGCCTTCTCGCTGTTTACCATCTCTTGCACAACAACAGATATTAACACATCTTCATGCTTGAAATTGTTTATTTCTCTGTAATATATTGCTCGCTCAGTAAACAATGAAGCCCAGCATTCTTTTACATATTTAATAACATCTTCTTTTCCTCTCACGTTAAGAAATGTTGCCTGCTGCCCTGCAAAACTTGCTTCTGGAAGGTCTTCTGCAGTTGCGCTGCTGCGGACAGCAACAAATAACATGCCTTTGCCAAGCTTTTCATAGTTGAGAAGAATATTATTTTTTAGCTCATCGCTCATTTTCACCGCAATAATTAATTTTTCAATTTCTTTTGATGCTTTTTCCAACTGTTTCTGATCATTGACATCAATCTTTAATATCTTATGAACCTTGCTGAGAACAGACAAAACTTCTTTTTCATAAGCCTGTGCAGTTATGCAAAATCCATTAGGAATAGGAAAGATTGAACTCATCTCGCCTAAAGAAGCGCCTTTACCGCCAACAATGCCAACATCATTTTTATTTATATCTTTAAACCATAATATAGAATTTGGCTTTTTCTCTAATTCTGTTTTAGTGATTTCTTTTAATTCTTTTTCTTCTTTTTTTACAAATTCCTTTAACTGTTTCTTCTCTGCTTTTAACAGTTGATTATAATCTGCTTTTGTTATTTTTTTTACATAACCCTCAATGGTGTTTAATTCAATAAATTCACCATCTTTAAAGAATTGTGTAGCTTTTTTCGTGCCTATAATACAAGGTATACCCATTTCCCTGCTTACAATAGCAGCGTGGCATCCTGCGCCGCCTTTATCTGTAACAATGCCTTTGATTTTTTTAAAAACTTCCACAACTCTTGGGCTAGTCATATTTATAATTAGAATATCTCCAAAATTAATTTTATTAAGCTTCTTGTTGTCTTTAACTACCTTGGCAATACCGCCAAATCTTTCCGGACCTTCAGCTCCTTCAAAAGCGATATTTCCAGATAATAAGTTCTGGTTATTTTTCTCAGCACTTTTCAATATTTTATCTTTTTCAATGGTGTTTAAGATATTATTTTTTTCAGTGCTTTTTAATTGTTTAGGTTTTTCAGTGTTTTTTATTTGTTTAGGTTTTTGCATTTTATAGAGTAGAAATCATTGCTATTTTAATATTTTTTCTTAATTATTTTTAATTCGACTAATTATTCCTTTGTCAGCATCAACTTCGACCAAATCAGTGTTTTTCAAAATGATTATTTGCTTTTATCATCAAGTATCCTTATTGTTCCATGGTTAGCATTAACTTCAACAATCATACCATCTTTCAGCATCTTAGACGCGACTTGTGTCCCGATAATACATGGAACTTTTAACTCTCTGCTTATAACCGCAGCATGTGAAGTTATGCCGCCCTCGTCGGTTATTATAGCTGCTGCTTTCTTCATAAGAGGGATATAATCTGGCCTTGTCATAGGCGTTACAAGTATATCACCTTTTTCCATTTTGTTAAACTCACTTGATTTAATGATAATCCTAACTTTGCCTTTTGCTTTGCCAGGGCATGCAATTATTCCCCTAAGTTCCTTCACCCCAATTTGCATGCTCTTTTCAATTATGTCTATTACTTGTTTGCACTCTTTTTTGTCGAGATGAACCACTTTATTTTTATCCCAGACTATAACATACTGTTCGCTGAAGAAGGTTTTAGACTCTTCTATTAATTTGTGTGGCACAGGTATTTCTTGTATTGCTCTTGAGTCGCATAATTTCAGCACATTCCAGTCTAACCTGCTTCTTTTTGCTATTTCTCTTCCCAACACTTCAAAATAATGATTCATTAATTGTACCTGCATCTTTCTTTCATCTCTCCAAAACCCCAATAATGCAAAGAAATGAAACATCTGCTTTAACCAAGGCGACATTTTGTGTTTGTCTGCAATAGCTTTTTTCTGCTGGTTAATATTTTTTTCAAAATTATTTAACTCTTCAAATTCCTGAGTTGAATTTCTTGGCCCTGCTAAAATCTGCTTGATAAGTTCTACAAATTCAAATACACCAGCAACCTTTGTAACGCCCCAGCTGTTATAAATCCAAAAATAGTTTTTCTGGTATTCACAAAGAGCCTTTTCAATTGCAGGATATAATTTTAATCTATGAAGATTTGAAGGCGAGGTGATATATGTGAAAGTATTAACAGCTGAATCTGTACTTTTAATCAAGTTAACAATTTTTAATAGGTCTCTTTCTGCCCTTTGATGATTTAACATTTTTTCCTGCGTCATCATAATTTTTCTCTCGTCGTCTTTCAGAACGATTTTTGCTTCAACCAATTCCTGCTCAACCAAACTTTCTGCATCTAAATCAAAGATGTCCATGAAGAATTTTGTCCACATCACAAAACTTTGTTCAGCCAATTCTTTATTCAATGCAAGAAGTTCTTTATTTGATAGGTTTGTTAATTCTTTTTTATTAACACTTGTAAATATTTTACTGTTGATAAGTTTTACATTAGTTTCCCAATCTTTGAAAAGAGCATCTAAACTTCCATGCTTCTTCTTTTCTTTCTGAAGATATTCCTCTGCCATCTTTCTCAAACATTCTTTTGAAAGATATGCTCTCGCATTATCCTGTGTGCAGTACCATATTATTCCTTCTTTTCTTTTAAAGAAAGTTACACAGCCGCAGCATGGCGCATAGGCAAAATAAGGATTAGCCTCTGTTTCCTGCCTGTACCATTCGAGTTTTTTGAGGTTGTTTAGGTTTAACATTTTAACATACTTCTTTTGTTTTGATTTACTATTTTTATTTTTAAAATTACTTAATAATTTTTACTGTGCCTTTCTCAGCATTAACTTCTACTAAATCATCATCCTTTAAAACTTTTGTTGCTATTTTGGCCCCAACAATGCACGGAATACCTAACTCTCTGGAAACAATGGCTGCGTGAGATGTTAATCCACCTTCATCTGTAATAATTGCGCCTGCTTTTTGACATGCAATCATCATTTCTGGCCCTGTTGTTTCAGCAACTAAAACATTGCCTTTTTCAACTTTTTTTATTTCTTCATTAATATTATCGCTAAAAACAGTTCTAACTACCTTAACTCTGCCTTGGTATATGCCTTTGTTAGCAATTGTTCCTTTTATTAACTTTACAGAAACATTAAAAAAATGATTGTCAAATTCATTCATTATCTTTTCTGCTTCTCTGCCTTTAATTATGTGCCAATTATTTGCTTTTGCTAACACCCAGTTTACATGATCTCTGTCAGAAATACAATTTGAAATTGGTAGATTCTTGCCGTCAATAATATCAACAATTTCTGTATAGCTCAGCCAAGGCAAATCGTTTCTTTTCATTCTTTTTCCTACTTCTTTAATATAAGGCTGAAATATTTTATGATAATTATAAAACTCATTCAATATTTTTCTTGCTTCAAATTTAAGAGTTCCCATTTCTTTTAGGTTTTTAACAACAACAGCATATTTTTTAGGTGAACTTTTAACCAATTCTTCAACTTTATCCAAGAAAAAGAATTCTGTATAAAAATAATTCCCACCTAACGATTGAAAAAGGTTTGCCCTTTCTAATATCTTGTTTTTTAATTCATCATTGCTCATGGAAGAAATATTGAGTTTAATTATATCATTGTTAGTTGTCTGAATAATCTTCTTACCAAGTTGTATATTGCTGAGAACAGAAGTTTTCCACACAGGAAAATGCTTTTGATAAAAGATTACGCCAAATTCTGAGAATTTAAGTTTATCTTTTTTTGACAGGAAAAACTTCAGACCTTTGTTCTTCCAGTCATAAATCAGCACAATATCTGTATCTCTGAATTCCTTGAAAAGATAGCACGACGTGAAAATGAAATTAACATCATGATCTGTCCATAAATATTCGTAGTCTGAAGGGTTCAGCTCTTTGTTTAAGCCATTATTTAGTTTTCTGTTTAAGCTTTTGTTTAGTTTTTCCATTTTTCACATAAATAAGTTAGAGTGATTATATGATTTAATTAACTGTGTAATTTAATCAACCATACACAATTCTAGTTATATTATAAGACACATCATACAACTTAAAAAGGTTTTCAACATCTTTTTGTCTCTTTTTTAGTACCATAATGGCGCCTTTTCCTAATAATATTATTTCATCATTATCTGCAACTCCGCTATATTCTTTAACAATTTTCTTTTTTCCGCTATAATACCATGATTTTCTGCCGTGCAATGCTTTGGAGAACATAGTCTTATTTTTTGAGTCTTTTAGTGAGTAAGAATAAATTATATACTGCTTTAAGCCCAACTGCTGATAAGAAAAATTAAAAACACCTCTGGAAAATATAATCTTACCCTCTTCAATCATCTTAGCAATTAATGTTTGGTCATCAGTTCTTATCTCTAATCCTTGATATTCAAGATGTATCTTAACACTATTAGCAATCCCAATAGGAATGATTAGGTTATTAATTTTTTCTTTTAGGGAAGCTGGCACTTTTTTTTTGTTAAGTACAATAAACAAGTCTAAATCAGAATGTCTTTCAGAATAATCTCCCCGTGCAACACTGCCATATACATACACAACAAGTATCTCTTTCTCTTTACTAAACTCTTGTTTAAGTTTACTTAATGTTTTTTCAAACTTGTTTGTTTCTTTAATAAAGTTCATAGTAATTCCGTTAAAAAGTTATTGTGATTCCATCAGCATCTTTGCTAACCTTTTAATATTTTTGTATTTCTCACCATTCTCTCCTCTATAAGTTACCTTATTTCTCTGGTCCCTGTCAACGAGTTCATACAATCTAACAATCTCATTTGAGAAAAGAGGTTTTGTTTCTATAAGTTTATTCATCCTGTTTTCATGGCTGAAAGAGTGATATGCCAGCTTTTTTGCAAATGCCGCTTCAATTAAATTTACTATAGAATAAAAATAATTTTGTGCTGCCACAACCCTGAATGCAATTTTTTTAACTTCATCTTTTTCAACATTAAGTTTGTTATCTTCCTCTTCTGCAATCTTAAAATATTCTTCTGCTGATGTTTTATGCACTTCAAATTTCATTGTACAATACATTGTGCAGAACTAATATATAAAGCTTTCTGTTCAACATATTGTGCAGATGGATTAGATAAAGATTAATAATAATTTCATTAACAATTAGACAAAATATATTTGTTTATATAAGGTTCTTTTTCTCACCCTCAATTCAGTTTACTGCTCTCAATCCTGTTTCTAGCTCACTATCTGTTTGTGGGCGCAGCCATCGTGTAGGCACGGACACTAATTTTTGTATATGTAACTCCGTGCATACATTCGTGGACTTTAACTAAATAGATACTGAGATTAAAGTCCACCGCTATCTTATGAAAAATTATTAGTTATTCGTTCTTCGCTATTCGTCATTCATAACTAAGAACGAAAAACTAAGAACGAAAAACAGTTTTATCATCGTGAACGTGTGGCTTCGCCTTGGAAATGAACCACCCAGCACTAAAGTGCTGGGTATCCTGTAAGCAATTTCTGAAATTTTGCAGTTCTATTTGTACCCGCAATATAATTTTGAATTGCTT
>JAGVYH010000042.1 GCA_018303325.1 Candidatus Woesearchaeota archaeon | reverse complement strand
AACTAACGCCAGCAATTCTCGAAAAACGAGCAACTAAAGTGTGGACGTGGGGAAAATTTTTACATAAGAAATTAAAGTACCTGAACTAAGACAGTGCCAGAATTCTTGCTTGAGCAATATCCAACTCATATTGTATCATTGCTTTTGCCTGTTCACCTGCTTGTTGTAATTTTATTATTTTATATTCAATGCTTTCACCAGTAGTAGTAGTAGTAGTATTGATCAATTTTAAGGCAATCTCTTGTTGTGAAACTAAAGTAGTATTTGCTAATTCTCGTGCATAATTTAATTTAGATTGCGATATGGCTCTGTTAAGGTCTTTCAATCCTGTTCTTAATCTTATAACATCTGCTTCAAATGAACCAATAGTTATTTCATCAACATTTTTTCTTAAAGAATCCCAAACTATTAATCTTCTTCTCGGAGTTTGGTCTGCTCCATTAATATTTATATTTAGATAATAATCTTTTGAAACATTATTGCAGGCAGAATTTACTCCATTCTGTTCAGTTTTCCATTCTCCAAAATTACCTGTTGTTAAAGTGGTTGCATTAGAATAGCAAATATCTCCTCCTGTTAAAGAATCATAAACACTAAAATTAAATTCATAATTTCCTGTGTTAAATGTTGTTCCTGTATAATATTGTCCTTGCCAAACTAAAACATCTGATGCAGAAACTAGACTTGAGAATATAATTATACAAATTAGAATATATACTAAGTTTAGGATATATACTGATTTACTAATTGTCATATGAACCTCTTTTTCATATTACACCAATATTAGTTTGCTATACATATATATAAATCTTACCAAGTTTGGTGTATGCACAGAAAAATACCTCTAGACAATCCAGCCCTCTTTGAGAAGATATGCGAATTATCAAACATCAGTAAATTTAGGATAATCGAATTAACACAGAATAAAGAGATGAGTGTGACCTTATTAGCCAAGAAAGTAAATCTTGCTTTTAACAAATGCTCCAATTATTGTTCAGAATTGGAGAATCTTAATCTCGTGATAAAAGAAAGGAAAGGCAAGAATGTATTTGTAAAAAGTAAAGTAAATTTGTGCAAATTATCATCTGTTTTAAGCTAGTTTGTTTCGTCGTTACGGAATTCCCCCCTCGTCGTTTTCGTTTTTAGTTTAGTTCTAGTTAAAAGTGTCACCATTCTTAAGATTTCACTTTGTGAAATCTCCTATTGTTAACTGTCCTTTAAGGCGAGCAGGACATCCATAAATATCGTATTCGAATACATCTTTACCCTGTTGTTCTTGGATATATACTAAAAGCAAGAAATATTCGAACCTTGTTCTTGCTTTTGTATATACAAAGGCACTAATGATAAGTACGAATATTTAGTGCCTTTAGTATATCTCTTGACTTGTTCTTGTGAAACATGCCCAGCAGAACCACAGTAATAACCTCTTGTCCAGAAATTATCAAAACCTTTACCAAAGTGCTGTTTATATCCGAGATACTTTAAATGGTTTGCGTAAGAAACCCCCAGCTTTAGCTAGATTACTTTGAAATGCGTTGCATTTCTAAGTTCCCAGAAATTTTTAATTTCTGAGGATATTTTGGGAGTATGTCATTTATATTACCAAAAATGATTAAAAAAATAGCATATAAAGAGAAAGTAAGCTTTCACGCCGCATGCCTGTATTCTGCTTCATAAGTTTTAGGTATTTTTCTTCTCTGCTGCTGTCTTTCACCAAAATAATCAAACAGCTCAACAAAGACTTGATTCATTTCTTTATTTGCACCAGATGTTCCAAAATGCGTGCTGGCTTTATCTTTTATAACCCAATGCTTTTCTGCGTGCTGATAAACCGTATCTTTTGGATGAACTAAATCATCATGGCTTCCAGCAACAATGTGAACTGGAACATAAGGCTCTCTTTTTACCATTTCAACTGCATTTAATTTTGCTTCATCACTCGAGCCAACATCATCATGAGTTAAATTTGCAGCTATTCCTATTAATTTTCTGCCTAATGTATCTAACTTCATGCCAGAAGGCGCAGGTGCTCTCGCTTGTACTTGTTTGATGCCGTATTCAAGGATTCTTTCGTCACCTGCCATGTAAATGCCTGCATCAGCTCCGCTGCTATGACCAGAGAAATAAGCAGTAGCCTGGCTTGGATCTTTTATTCCTGCTTCTTTATAAAAATCTTTTATTTGCTTAAAAGCATCGTCAGCAACCTTTTCTCTTGGTTTTGTATGATCTGCGTGGACATGATAAACATGATATCCTTTCTCCTCAAGCTCTTTAGCCAGTCTCCATTGCGAGCCAATATTCTGCGCAACACCATGCATTAAAAAAACAATTTTATCTTTACTTTTGGGGTCGGATTTGTAATGTTTAACTGCTGCTTTGTTTTGTCGGCTGGCAACTAAGTAACCAACTGTATTATCATAAGCATTTCTTACCTGATTAGGTAAATTTGTAAAAAGCCCTTTTACTCTGTCAGTCAAAGACTGTCTGCCTGGCATTTTCTTTCTGATATAATCTGCGCCGTGAACTGCTGCATTATATTCTTCAAGAATTGTTTTGGATTGTGAGCCTGGCTTGTGACCTTCTCTATACCACCAGCTCACTGGCTTTTTTTTGACAGGATGATAAGCATGTCCTGCTTTATGCGTGTCATAATAAACAATCTTGCCATCTTTATCCTTAAACACAACATGAGGATGCCCTTCTTTTTCAGCTTGTTTAACTTGTTCCTTGTATCTCTCCATCTGTTCTGCAAAATCACCTGGCTTGTATCTTGGCTTTTCTTCTAGACGCTCGTGCTCTGATTTGCCGTATTGAATTTCTTTGTACTTAGAACCTTCCTTGTTTTGTCTGTATTTAGAATCTTCCTTGTGCTGTTTACCATCTTTATCTTTTTTATGCTCATGCTTATATTTGCTATCTCCTTCTTTTCCTTGTCTATAACTTGAAGCGCCTTCTTTCTTTGTTTTATAATTAGAAGAGCTACCTTTTTCATGATAATTCTTGCCATCTTTTGTGCCTTTTGCTTTCGCTACTTTATTCTCTAATCCTTTCCCAGATTTCCCGCCGTGATTTCCATGACTGGCTTTTTCAACTTTCTTTTCAAGGCTTGTCATAAGCGATAATAATAATTGTATCATTGTTCACCTTTTTTTGTTTATTTGTTTAGCTGATTCCTTATTTATAGGCTTTTTTTTCTGCTCTCCACACATTTGTGGGGCGCAGTCCACCGTCCTATGAATTTATTACGTTTTTTTTAAGTAATATATAAAAATAAACTAAACATCATCATGAGACGGGTGGCTTCGCCCTGGAACTAAAAACAAATTACGTATTTATTATTAGTTCTATTAGTTCACCTACTTATTTAATAACTATTTATAGTAATTATATTTTCCTTACAAACTTCGCAGGCACACCGCCCCATACTTCATTCGCAGGTATTTCGCGCTGTGCCATGCTGTATGATTCAATCACTGAATTCTCTCCAATAGTTGTTCCTGTTCTGACAAAGGCATGATGCTTAAGATGTGCACCTTTTTTCACAGTTACTCTGCCAAAAACAGTCTGTGTTGCTGTGTATTCATGTCCGTCGATATAAACATAATCTTCTAATTTTACATTGTCTTCTAAAATGATTGTGTTAGTCATCAAGTGATCAAATATGCATCCTTTGCCAATATATACATTTTTCCCAATTTTTACGCCTGCTAATTTCAACAATATTGTTTTGAACCATGAATGAGGCAGTAATCGGCAGAATTCTATTAATCCGCCGCTCCAGAAAATAACAAAAACACTTCGCGCTCTCCACCAATCATCTCCAGCAGTTAACCTATTGCCGTCGTAATAAATCTTCAGGTAATTCTGAGAAGGATCTTTCCAGAACGCTTTTAATTTTTCCTTGAAATTTTTGTAATAATCAGGGTCATTTTTAGAATATGCAAAAAATTTCTCAATTGTAGCAGCATCAAACTTTGTCATCAGCTTTGCAGGTTTGCCTCCCCAAAGTTCTCCTTCAGGTATTGTACCTTCAAGTGTTGAATAAAGATTTAACATAGAATGCTTGCTGATTTTTGAACCATGCATCATCTCTGCCAAACCAGCCATCATTGTTCTTTCATCAAGTATATTCTTGCCAATTATTAGCTTACTACCTTCAATTTTATGAGTGAAAAGAGTAGAATCACCACCAATCAAAGCGCCCTTACCAACAAAGATAAGCTCTGGAAAATAAGGATCAAAAGTAATGTCATGAGGAATGCATGCATCATAGCCAACTTTCATTTCCGTTGTCCTCAACAACCAATTCTTGAAATGGCAAGGCACCATCTTTTTCTGGATGGTTAGAATAAATTTGTTCCATAAAAGCCTGCAGACATATTTGTCATGAAATTTGGCTGGATTTTCTAAGGTCAATTTAACCTTCATCTTTGTCTCATCTGAAAGAAGCTCATTCACTGCATTTTTTATCTCTTGTTTTTGGCTAATTGTATCCACCCCGAGTTTGTTGATTATTATATTAATTTATAGATAGAATAGGTGTATTTATATTTAATTGTTTCTACTGCTAGTATCTGCATAACTTTTTCAAGGATTATGCTACTGCCTCAAATTTGTTTTCTGAGCTGTTTTATTCGAAAGATACACAGGAACCGAAAACTTATGAAAAATTTATTGTAATAACATAAACTAAAGTATCGTGTTTTCGGCGAAGAAAACCGGCAGTAGCATAATCCAAATGAGAGCTATGCACATACTCTTCATACAATCTGAGCATCAATTGGGATTGGTTGAAAAGAGAAGAAACTTATTTACACAGCGATATGCCTCTGTGAATAACATTTCTCTCCGTAAATCTTCCGCTTCTCGTCAACAAAGATTTATTAACCTGTTTCACTTATAATATCAATTACACATAAACTGGAAAATCAGCATTTCGGAAGGTTTGCGGAATAAAAATATGAATGTAATGAAATTAGTAAATTATTATTGAAAGTGTAGAAAATGGCAAACAATACTTTAATCTTAAGCACAGACAGAATCAAGAGCAGGATTTATACTCTCAGAGGGATGCAAGTTATGCTTGATAGAGACTTGGCTGAGCTTTATGAAGTAAAGGCGATTCGCTTAAGAGAACAGATGAAAAGAAATAGCAAAAGGTTTCCTTCAGATTTTATGTTTCAGCTGACTAATTCAGAAGTGGATTTGTTGGTATCGCAAAATGCGATACCTTCAAAAAAGCATATAGGTGGATATCTGCATTATGCTTTTACTGAACAAGGTGTTGCAAATCTTTCAAGTGTACTTACTAACAATAAAGCAATAGAAGTTAATATCCAAATAATGAGAGCGTTTGTCGCAATGAGACGATTTATTTCCTCAAACGCTCAGATGTTCCAAAGATTGGATGTTGTTGAAAGAAAGCAGATTGAACATGATAAAAAATTTGAGGAGATATACTAAAAGTGATTAATTTTCGTACAAATTAATCACTTTTGTATATACAAAAGTGCAAAATAATGTTCGATTATTTTGCACTTTTAGTATATTTGATGCAATACAAAGCAGAGACATATAGACACGGACATTAATAATTGAATATAAAACTCCGTGTCTATATTCGTGGACTTTGACTAAATTAATACAACTATCAAAGTCCACCGCCATAAAACCAGAAAAAGGCATATTCTTTGATGGACAGATATTTGACTCTTACAGATTTGTTTCAGACTTAATTAGAGCAGCTGACAAATCTATCCTCCTTATTGACAATTATATCGATGATTCTGTCTTAACTTTATTTAGCAAGAGAAACAAAAATGTACAAGTAATAATCTTTACTAAAGAGATTTCTAAACAATTATTGCTTGATTTAACTAAATACAATTCACAGTATCCGCTTATTGAAGTAAAAGAGTTTAAGCAGGCACATGACAGGTTTCTTATAATAGATAATAAGGATGTGTACCATTTTGGAGCGTCATTAAAAGATTTGGGTAAAAAATGGTTCGCTTTCTCAAAATTCGACAAAGAAGCATTTAAGCTGCTTGATAAGCTTGGACTCAAATGAATAGATACCTTTGTTGAACATATTAAAGCTACACCAAATCACTAAACTTTTCACTCTGCCTTCTTCAACCTTCTTACAACACCATGATTAGCATTAACCTCAACCAATTCCCCGTCTGATAACACCTTTGTTGCAATCTTTGTTCCGACAATGCAAGGTATCTTTAATTCTCTGGAAACAATGGCAGCATGGCTTGTTGCGCCGCCTTCATCAGTTACAATAGCTGCTGCTTTTTTCATTGCTGGCAAATAATCCGGCATTGTCATTGACGCAACAATAATATCGCCTTTTTTAATCTTTTGCAATGCTTCTGATGACGAGAAACATATTTTTACTGGACCTTGCGCTTTGCCGAGCGAGGCAATTATTCCTCTAAAATCTTGGATATTATTAACATCAGCAGCAAGCTCTTCCTTTCTTCTTTTTATTGCCATTTCTCCAGTGTGCTGTTCTATTCCATCTTCTCTAACCATGAAAAAGAATGCCTCTTTTCTTGCCCTTACCGTTTTTAAATTCAATTCATCATTTTCATTGCCAAACTTCAGTTTCCCGTCTTCACTGTCAAATTTTCCATTCTTTATGTAAATCATAATTTCCTCTGGCCAGCACCACAGAAGGTCATCAAATTTACCGCCGTATCTTCGAGAAAGCTCGTGCAGGAATTTGTTCATGACAACAAGAGTTTTCATTTGTATTTCCTTTCTCCAGTCATGAATTTCAACATAATGGTCAAATATGCTTATAAGAGCATTCATCTCTTTATCAAACCCAAGCTCTTTTGAAAGTTTTTTTCTGTCCTCTTTTGCTTTCATAATAAACTGATTTATTCTTTCAATCTCATCTTCAACATTAGGATTTTCCTTAAAGATTTTTTTCAGTGCTTCAATATAAGAGCTGATATTTCTTTCATCCCATGACGACCAGCCGATTGATGTCCACCAGTATTCTTTAAGCAGCTTTTCAATCTCTTTTTTTATCTCTGGAGAATCTTCCCATATTTTGATGGCAATCATATCTGAGTCATCGTATGAGAATAGTTTGTAAAGCACATTTGTTTTTTTGATTTTTAAAGCAATTTTATACAAAGCGAGCTGTTCTTTGTTTAGGTATGACATTCCTGTTGAAGTGGTTAAAATGCTGTAAGTTGAGTTAAATTCATTCTCATTTAATTCCTTGCCACTCTTTGCTGCCTTTGATACCATTAACTCTCTTAACTTTTTCTTCATTCTTTCCTCGAGCATGATATCCATTGAATCAATGTCAAAACTCTGCGCGTGATACTTTAACATTTTTTCATAAAAAAAAGTATACGTTTCAAGAAGCTCTTGTTTTGTAAGCTCAGAAAAGGTTTTTTGCCTGTAAGTTGCGCATACGTCCTGCATTTCTGAAAAGAAGCGATGATATTTGCCATAATATTTATTTGCAAAAGGTTTATTCATCAAATTGGGAATAAGATAATTGCCGACGTCATAGATGTCCTGCTTATAATTGCCCCACCAGGTTTTATCTGCCTCATTTGTGCAGAGTATCTTTGTAAATCCGCATCCAATCATTTCTTTGGAATAAGTTACAATGCCAACAGCAATCGGCGCAGCAATGTGCAATGGTATCCTTTCTCGGATATACTCCACCCATTTGCCTTTAAGAATGCCGTCTTGATGAGGAAACCATGATTTGGATTTAAAGACTTCTGCCAGTTTTTCCTGAAGAAGAATATGAACTTTTTTTGATAAAGGATAACCTGCTAAATCTGCCCTGATTGAATCAATCTCTTTGAGCTTTTTCACCTGCTCGCTGGGGATTTGGATTAATTGGCGCTTTTCCATGTTATGTACCCATTCGTTTACATCTGTTTACACTTGTTTACATAAGGAAAAGCAGGGTTATTTATATATGTTTTGGAAAAAGTAGTATCAGAAAAATAAACTTTGTAAATTTAATCAAATAAATCATCTTGGACTGGTGGTTTCGCCCAAAAACGAAATGAAAAAAAGTAAAACAAAAAAAGATTAAAAATCACCTAAAAATTCAGCTCGTTAAACACAGTATATTTCCCATTTCTTATTACAGTTTCACTTGTGCCATCAAGATATCTCAGTTTAGCTTCTTTAACCACTGGATTAACCAAGGTATAATCCTGATGGTGTTCCAATTCTTTTACTGCAAATGGTGTTGGGAAACCGCCTGCTTGGGCAGAATTGCCTATTGCGAAATGTATTGCGCTCTTTTCATTCTCTAAAGTAAATGGCGAATCGCTTCTTGCTTTACTGTTTAATCCAAAAGCAACCTCTGCAATATAACCCCACAATGGCTCTTGTGCAAGTTTTTCTCTTTGCTCTTGCGCAACTTTTCCCTGACCTCTTATATGTTTAACAAATCCATTTTCTACTATATAATTAACTAATTCTTCTCCATGATAAATAGGAATAATGCCTTCTGTATCACTTTCTCTAATTTTACCGTCTGATGAAGCTAATGGCCTCCCCATTTCCTTATAAAAATCTAACAATGCCACTGCCTCTGAGGTTCTTCCAGCATTGTTAAGGTAATGAAATAAGGAGCCTTCATATTGAGGAGAACAAATCTCTCCAAAAGGGATATTGCCTAATTCCATACCTTCGCCTTTGAAAATTTTTCCTAAATCTTCCTCCCACGGAACATTGTTTATGTCAAACTGAACTTTGTCTCCTGTTTCAAATTCCACAAACAGTTCATAAGCCTTTTTTACTCTCGAAAGCAATAACTCTCCTCTTTGTTGAATATGGCTTGGATCTTCTGTCATAACAGTATCTAACATATCTAGCTGAAAATTCGGGCTGCTGCCTACCCTAAAGCCCAGCTCGCTTTTTAACATGTAAAGTGGCCTTGTTGCAGAATATCTTGGCAGGCTCCAAACAATATCACTATCTTTTAAAACATCATTTATAGTAACTTCTCTTCCTGCAAAAACACCATTTTCAGGAAGCGGTGCTGCATTTCTGCCTGTTTGGGCATGATATAAGATAGGAAGAATTTCTATGCCTAAAAAATCAGCGCTGCTTAAAACTTCAACCCATTTTTCAACAACTTCATTTCTTTTCTCATCAGAATCATCGACCATAAACAGAAATTTTTCTCCTTTACTTGGTCTAAATGTTTTTCTTACAAAATCCACGATGCTAAATACCATTTTCTCTACCTCCATGATTTAAACTTAATTTTCACAACTTAATGTTTTTTTGATATTCTATAAATTAAAATGATAGAAAAGACCATTACATATTTAAATATTTAGAAACAAATTTATATATGAAGAGAATTCGTGATATAATGGTGAATAAAAAATGACTGAAGAAACTAAACAGGTTCACAAACAATTTCCAGAGCCTTGTGTCGGAGCGCTGATTTTCAACAGAGATAATAAAATCTTCTTGATGAAATCACACAAGTTTCATAATAAATATGTAGTTCCTGGCGGGCATATTGAATTGGGCGAGAAAGCAGAAGATGCGCTTAAAAGAGAGATAAAGGAAGAGACAGGATTAGATATTTATGATTTAAAATTTATTTGTTTTCAGGAGATGATTTTTGATAAAATATTTTGGAAGAAGAAGCATTTTGTGTTCTTTGATTATTCATGCAAAACCAACTCAACCAAAGTAACACTTAATGATGAGGCGCAGGAGTATGTTTGGGTTACAATAAATGAAGCATTGAAACTTGATTTAGAGATATATACGAGAAATACTATTGAAAGTTATCTTTCTTCTCACATTTTTGGATAAAATATATTAAATGGAATTAGTTTTCGAACAAACTAATTCCATTTGTATATACAAAAGTCTTTGATTTTTGTTCGGAAATCAAGGACTTTTAGTATAGCATAGAGAACTTTGAAAAACCTATGTTTATGATATTTTTCAAAGAGCTCTATTAATGATTTTGACTATTTATTTTAATAGGTTATTCAAAACTCTCTATAAATGTGAACGAGCATTTTTTTTATTCTTCACTACCAAAGTGATTCCTTACCTTCATCTGAAAATGCAATAATTATTGGTGTATTGGGTTTAAGATTGTCTTCTGCCAGTCTATTAGACACTATTAAGATTCCATTTGCCAAAGTTCCTGATGAACCACCGAGCTTCTCTTTCCAGATTACATTTCCATTTTCTGCATTAAAGCTGTAAAAGTATCCATTATCTTCTTCTCCTGCGCCAAAATAGACTTTATTGTCTGCCAGAACAGGCGACGAGTCAGCGTTTGCCTTGCCAAAATTATATTCCCATACAATCTTGCCGTCTTTTTGACTTAAAGCTAAGAATTTTCCCTCATAAGTGCCAATAAATACCTTACCATATCCTAATGCTGCTGCAGCTGAAATACCAATTAATTCTTCTGCACCAGAAGCAATTTTATTTTTCCATATCAAGCTGCCATCTTTGGCATTTAAAGCATAGAAATAACCATTTTCCGCACCAACATAAACAACATTATCTGCAATGGCAGGAGTTGCATGAATCAAATTTAATTTTCCTTGTATATAATCTACTTTAAACCTCCATACTTCTTTTCCAGTTTCAGTATCTAAAGCATACAAATGACTCGGCATAGCATTGTTTTTTTGTGAACCTTCTGTTCCAATAAAAATAATCCCATTATAATAAGCTGGAGAAGAATGAACAACTTCAGCTTCCAAGTATTTTTTCCATATTAAGTTTCCATTATCAGCATTTAATGCGTAAATATTTCCAGAATCATCGCCAACAAAAACTTTATTGTCTGCAAACAAAGGCAATGAATGTGATACTCCTTTCTGGGTTTGGTATTTCCATAGAAAATTTCCGTTGTTTTCATCCAATGCGTAAATATAGCCAGATGGTAAATTTTTCAGATTATCCCCTGTATTAACACTGATGAAAATCTTTTCATTGCCAACTGCAAGCCCTCTTGGAAAGAAGCTTTCTCCTTTTTCTGTATAAGACCATATTCTTTTCCCTGTTTTAATGTCCAGCGCAAATATATCTTCTGGAGCAATAAATACTTTGCCATTACTAGTTATGGGCCAGTTGCCTTCAAAATTGCCTTCATAATTTATTTTCATAAAATCATCTACTGTCCATTTCCATAAAACATTTGGCTTTGATGGTGATTTAGATTCTGAAAAGCCGGTCCTTGCATTGTCGCCATGAAAAGTTGGCCAATTTGTCTGTGTTTCTTTTGGTTTTTCTTCAGGTATTTCCAATTTTTGAATTTCTGTTGTTTTATTGATTTCTTCTAGTTTCCCTTCAGATACTTTTAACTCTTGATTTTCTGTTGTTTTATTGATTTCTTTGACCACTACCTTTTTTTCATCCTGAGCTATCTGCTGTTCTTTTTGCGCGTCTGTTTCTGGCTGTTCTATATTTGTTTTTTTCAGTTGTTTTCCAGTGCAGCCAATAACAAAAATAATTAAAACTAATAATAATAAAAATAAAATTATCTTTCTCATATTATAACCACCTAAAAGATTCTCTAACTTCTTGATTATTTTTCAGCCTGATGAAGATAAAGCCTAAGATTATTACAATTACCATCACCAGAAAGCTTCCGTATAAAAATTTACCAATACTTTTTTCAAGAACCTGTGTTAAAGTGCCTGAATAAGGGAACAAAAATATCCTGAAGACAAACGCTTTTAGGCCATGAATAATTAGTGAGTACAAAACACCTAAAAACAAGACGTTCTTTAACTTAAAATTATAATATAAAGTCAACTTGACCACTGACAAAGCAATCATTATCGCCCATAAAGCCTGTGTTAAATTTAATATGTAAGGATAATTCAAATTTAGTGGAAGCGCAACATAATATTGAGAAATTACAATTAAAACCGTACAGATAATGTAATATTTAATCGGCAAAAAGTATTCTTTCAAAGTTTTTCCAAATATTTTCATTCAAACCACCTTTTAAAAAAATCAATTATATACTAAAAGTGATTAATTTTCGAACAAATTAATCACTTTTGTATATACAAAAGTGCAAAATAATCGAACATTATTTTGCACTTTTAGTATAAATTGAAACATAACACTTTCTTTCTTTATATTTTTACTTATATCTTTTTTTGTGGTCTCATTTAATTGTTCTTTCATAACCTTTCCTTCTTCAAAACTTTCTTTTATTAAACTTTCTTTTATTTCCACCATTTCTCCAAAATCGTCTATACAACCTGTTGAGGGACAGCAGTCTTCTGGACAATTCTCAAAAGTTTCTTTTTGCGATTCGCACATATCATTACCACATTTTGCCTCTTTTCCTCCTGTTTTGTTTAAGCCCTTATCTTCCCATTCTATCGATTCTCCAAGACTATCAATATCTGTTCCCATCATGCTCAGATAGTTTTCTATGGGTTCTGGCTGGATTATTTCATTGCATTGTATCTTTTCTGGTCCGAGACTTTCGCCTTCAAAAAAGTATTCTCTTGGCCCTGTTCCAGCAATGTATTTGCTTGATATTCCCATAATGGCTTGCTGCTACTCTTAGAAAAAAGATAAATCTTTTTTGTTGTTCCTCCGGCTGCCAATAAACTGCCGTCAGAATTAAGTTTTACATCTCCAAATTGCACAAACCTTCCGAATTCAGTAAATTTCCATAACGGCTTGTTGTTATTCTTTGAGAAAAGGTAAATATGGCCAGTACTAGTGCCAGCAGCAATATAATTTCCATCAGAAGAAATAGATACTGCTCTAGCAGTACTATCCTCTTGAGAAGAAAAACTCCAGATATTCTTTCCTTTGTTATCATACAGGAAGAGAATCTCTTTTCCCTGCTGATGATCTGCGGAATATGCAATCAGGCTTCCATCATCAGAAATTGCTGATTTATGGACAGGACTGTCATAAGTCAGTTGTTTGCTTCTAAATAATAATTCTCCATTTCCAGAGAATAAATAAGCTCTTCTATCAGGGCAGCCAGTAGAAACTGCGATATATTTTCCATCGGGTGTTACATCCGGCTGATAAAAATCTCCTGTCTGCTCATATTCTAGATGAAATGGTTTATATTCTCCTAATTTATTGCCTTCTTTGTCAAATAAGAATATTTTTTGTCCTTTTCCGTTATCTGCATTGCCTGTTCCAGCAGCAATTAAATTTCCATCATCGGACATATCTATGCCAATTGAACCAGATTCTATATTTCTTGTCCATTTTGGTTTGTTGCTTTCTTTAGAAAAAAAATAAAGGGTTCCTTGCATATCAGCAGCAATGTAATTTCCATCTGCAGAAATGGCTATTCCTGCCATGTTTCCAGAAATTAAAGAAGAAGGAATTTCACAATGCTGACAAAATTTCCATAAAGGGACATTACTACCTTTAGAAAATAAGTAAATGTAAAAATTTGTTATTGCAGCAATATAATTTCCGTCTTTAGAAATGGCAACACCTTCCACCCAGTCTATTCCCGTGCCATAACTCCACATCTCTTTCCCATTTTTGTCTAATAAAACAATTTCATTGTTGTCTAATTTTTCAGAGAAAAGTACTGGCCCATTGTCGGGGCTGTCGATGATGCTGCCTCTTGCTTTTCCAATTCCATTGCTTGCTTCAAAATAATAAAAGTTACTAGAGCCAGAGTCAGGGATGTAGTTATAAGTGTATGTGACTCCACTTTTAGGATCACCATTTAACAATTTCATATCATGCCATACACCATTAAGCCATATCCTCATATACTTTGGTTCGCGTCCCTTTCCATCTTTGTAAATTGCGTAATAAGTATAGTTTGTACAGGGCACACCCCACACAGGATAAACTTCAGAATTAACAATGGTAGGAGCATCTATAGTTTCCGCAGCAGTCAGCTTTGGCACCATCTCAGTCGTTTTTTCTTCAGCAAAAGCAAAGCTTGATAAACAGATTAATATAAAAATTATAATTACTTTTTTCACCTATCGCACCTCTTTCTTTGCATTTAATGATTTAACTACTATTTAAATACTTACTTAAAACCAGTCCAAAAAACCCAAAAAATATAAAAACAGACTAATAAGTAATGTTTATTTGAGGCTAAATGATAAAAATACCAAAGTGCATGAGCACACAACACCCGGATAATGTAAATTTTCCGTTCTTTACACAAAATTCTGAACTTGGCGGAGAAGACGAGATTCAGGAAGCTTATTATGCATTTTCTCATCTTGGCTGTGACGAGCAGATGTGGGACTGCGAAGGCAAAGAAGTTGACAGCCACGTCGTGAAAAAACTGTTAACTAAATATGAGCATTACTTTAAAACAAAAAGATTAGGCAAGGATTTGTTTATCACATTAAGAGTTCCAAATCCATTGGTTGAAAAAGCAGAAGCAAAAATCCTGCTTGAGACGCTTGAAAGCATTCCGAGGTCATTTGACGCTGCAAAATTGTTTTATGGCGACGACATTCCGCCAATCTTTGAGGTTATACTGCCTATGACAACCTCTTCAAAATGTGTTAACAGAATTTATCATTATTACGCTGATTTCGTCGCTGGAAAACAGCACAAATTATTTTCTCATGAAAAAACAAAAATTTCAGAATGGATAGGAGAATTCAGACCTGAAAAAATTAATGTCATTCCTTTGTTTGAGGACATGGAGCATTTGTTAGATGCGCATAGTATCACAAAAGAATATTTGAAAGACAAAAAGGTCGATTACCAGCGTGTGTTTTTGGCAAGGTCTGATCCTGCAATGAATTATGGATTAATAAGTGCAGTATTATTAAACAAGATTGCTCTTCAACGATTGCATGGTGTAAGTGAAGATACAGGTGTCAAGATTTATCCGATTGTAGGTGTAGGCTCTGCTCCGTTCAGAGGCAATCTTTGCCCAAAAACAGTAAAAAAGATTGCAGAAGAATATAAAGGAGCGCATACATTTACTATTCAGTCTGCATTCAAGTTTGACAATCCGCCAGAAGAAGTAAAGAAATCTATTGACATAATTATATAGATGAGAAAAAAAGTTTAGAGATAATAAAAAAATATTCTGACGAATACAAGAAGCAGGTTATTTCTTTGGCTCCGTTGATTAACAAAGTCGCTAAATATATTCCTAACAGAAGAAAAAGAAAACTACATATAGGCTTGTTTGGTTATTCGCGCGATATAGATGGCATTTCCCTGCCGAGAGCAATAAAATTTACTGCAGCGCTTTATTCAATCGGTCTGCCGCCAGAATTATTAGGATTAAATGCGCTAAGTGAACGAGAAGTAGCATTTGTCAAGGAATCCTATGTTAATTTTGAGGGAGATTTAAATGCATCATTAAGATATTTCAACAAGAAATCATTGGTTTTCCTGCCTTCATTAAAACTTAAGAATATACCTGTCAAAGATTATTATGTTGATGAAGGGCATCTAAAAATTACAAATGATATCATAGAAGCATTGACAACAAACAAGCCAGATCACATTAATGAGTTTGCGCTGAGGGCAGCGAATATAAGGCGGTTTTTGGGATAGGAATCTAATATTTGTTTATTAAAAGTTCAGTAATTTCTTGTTTCTTGATATTTTTTCTTGCTCATAGCACGTTTTTCGTTCCCAACACGTTTGTAGGACGCAGTCCACCGTTACATGAATTAACTGTTTGACGTTAGACGTAAAACGTTAAACATTATTTGTGCGATATGTTAAACGACATTATACGTCTAACGACGTCAAACGTCTTACGTCCTACGTCTTATTAATTTATCTTAGTGAACGTGTTGGACATGCCAGGAACGAGACAAAAGCAAAATTAATTTGTCAGAAAAATGATATCACAATCTTTTATCAATCGCTTCTGCGATATCACGGATATCATCTAATGTTCTCTTCATATCTTTTTCTATTTCAGAAATAAGCAATTTCAATTTATTCATTCTGAGCATGTAAGAATTACTTTCATAGACAATAATTCCTGCGTCTGTTAATTTATGCAAATGATGGACTATTGTACCTCTGCTTAAGCATAATTTCGCGCCCAATTCATCGCTTGTCAGCCCTTTTCCATTTTTCGCTGATTTAATTAATTCAATAAAAATCCTGAAACAGCTTTTATCTTTATCCCGCATATTAAATAATCCAAGACTAGAGCCAAGCCACTGCAATTCCTGATTAATGTTTTGCGTGTTGGGCCTTCTTATTCTAATAATTGTTATTCTGGTTGGCATGAAGGATTAAAAGATAGGCTAGTATAAATAGTTTGTTGATTTAAAGTCAACGGAGAATTTGATTGATAATAATAATAATAATAATAATAATAAGTAATCAAACAAAAAGATAAACTATTAGAAAGAAGAACAGAATTTCGAGGTTTTATCTTCCACCAAACATATCCCTTGCTATTAAAGTTCCTACTTGAGTAAATTGATCTGGAAAGAAAACTTCAGCTCTATTTGGTTTCGGAATTCCTGATTCTGCCATAAATCTTCGTAATTGTTCATTAGTTGCATATGTTCTGTCAACATTTACAGGATTTACTCGTTTTGTCCTATCTCCTGAAGCATTGTACATCGATACAACAGCGTCAGTACAATTTCTGTATAATAAATCATATGATTTACTTTCTAAATTTTCCCTAAACCACCTTGTTGCTTCTTCAGGACTGCCATTAATTTGTACTTCCCTTACTTCAAATCTGTGTCCATGAAATTTTTGTTCAAGACTTGCTAATGACATTTCAGAACATTGTGGTGGTCTGCAGCCATATGATATACCATCTCTTACGAGTTCAATGTGTCCATAATTTCCTGAAAAACCGATTAATTTAGATAATTTTTTAACATCATCATAAATATCAATTAGAACAATATAATTTTTACCACTTTCAAGACGACGAAGAGCAGGAGTTTGTGGTTCATTACTTCCGCCCATAGTTTGTGCCCTATGTGAGTCACCAAACAATGGGGGTGGCATTTTTTCTTGTCCATATGTAGAACTAGCACAACCAGCCAAAAGCACTGAAGTTACAATACTAATTAATGTCTTATTAACCATACAAAACAATAAGATAAGTCATTATTTATAAATGTTTTGTTTGTTACAATGTCAAAGTAGCAACAGTTTGTAAGTTCTGCTTTAGCATTGTCTTAGTTAAGGTACTTTAATTTCTTATGCAAAAAATTTCCCCACGTCCACACTTTAGTTGCTTGTTTTTCGAGAATTGCTGGCGTTAGTTTTTCTTCATTTTCATGCATAAAATTCCAGTAGAATTGAAATAGTGCAAATGCATTGCCCAGCACATACCTATTTTTTGCATGACACTGGCTTCTTCGCACCATTCGAGATATTCTACTTCTAAAAATGCTGTTCACACATTCGTTTGCATTGGTATCTATGTCGTCAAAGTTTGGATTTCCAAATATTTTTCTTTTTATTGCAGGAAATATTTTTTTTCCGTCTTTTGTCTTTATTTTCTGACCATAACAAAGACAATCTTTGTTATAGTATTCTGGAAGAACTGTTGTGTAATCATTGTTACCATCGGAATAAATTGTGAGTTTATGTTTGTAATCAGGTTGTTGCACATAATCTTCAACCTTGTTGAATAATGATCTCACTAAATTTTTATTCCAATTACCGACGCTAAATGCAACAAGAAATAATGAATCTCTTTTTACACATGTTGCAATAGCCGTTTGGCTTGGTCGAGGGAAAATATCTGTTTCTGACTTAAGTTTTTTTTGTTTTTTTTAACAACAGTGAGTATTTCATCCACTTCATATGTTTTTAATTTTAAATCGTGAACAAGATAATTTGTCATGGTCATTGCATGATCTGCCAAATCCGAAAGCAAACTGCAAACTGTATTTTTGTTCACGTTAAGTGTGCGAGAAATGGCTCGAACACCTTTTTTCTCGACTAATTCTTTGCATATCTCTTTGATTTTTCTCTCGCTGAGTTTCTTTTGATATAAGGGAGTACCCTTTGTCTCGACGAGATATTTATTACAATGATTGCAATAATATCTTTGATGTCCTGCTGTGTTATGTCCGCGTTTTACAATATCCTTACCTTTTTCTCGACGATAAAAAATACAATCTTGATTTTGACAAACAACATTAATTTTTCCGCGTGGACGAGCCATAATAAATCACCTCGGTAAGAAT
>JAGVYH010000041.1 GCA_018303325.1 Candidatus Woesearchaeota archaeon | reverse complement strand
ATAACATCATTGGTTTGTTTCTTATAATGATGGTTTGTTTCATCAAGCCTTTCTGTTGATTCAAGAAAACCAAGCAAATGCTTTATTTTATTATAAATACCAAGCGTATGATCCATAGAATATGTTGTAATAATTACAGTGACTATCGCAAGAAGCACGACGATTGAAAACACATCACTTGAAACATAGCCTAATAACATACCTTGGCTTATTAATATCAATGAGAATTCGCTTATCTGCGACAAAGATGTGCCAACTTTAAAAGCAGTATATTTTCTGTAGCCAAATAATCCTACAACACACATTGTTAGAAACGGCTTAATAAGAGATACAACAACAAGGGCAATCAAAAAGAAAGGCAATAATGATACAACTCCTTTTAATTCTAACTGCATTCCCAAGCTTACAAAGAATAATGTCGAGAAGAAATCTCTCAAAGACCTTATTCTCCCGACAATTTCAAAATTATAAGGAAGATTTCCCAGAATAATTCCTCCTATGAATGAGCCGATTGCTATTGAAAATCCAATACTGTAAAAAACAAGGCTAAATAAGAAACAAACACCTAATGCAGTTAAAAACAAAAGGTCTTTTGAATCAGCCACAAATCTGAAAACTTTTGGCAGTAAATGATCACTTAACAAAATAACTGCGACTATAACTATTGTTGCCACAAATAATGTGATAAATAAAGAAGAAAATGAAAAAGCAGATAGTGTAGTCAATATAAACAAGGCAAATATTGCAATCACGTCTTCAATCAGCAAAAATCCGATTATAATCTTGCCATGCAGCGTATCTATCTCCCGCCGGTCTGATAAGATTTTCACGACCACCATTGTGCTGCTGAACACAAACACAAATGCAACATAAATCGATTCAATATTGCCAAAGCCGAATATTTTGGATAATATAAAACCTAAACAAAATATTAAGCTTGTATACGTCAAAGCGCCATATGTTGTTACTTTTCCTACATCCTTGAAACTCTTTAAGTTAATTTCTAATCCTACAATGAACAACAGCAGCGCAATGCCAACTTCTGATAAGGTGGAAATTAAATCATTGTTTGCGATGACATTAAAATTTTCAGGCAGTGAAAATAAATTACTGATAAAAGGGATATTAGCAAGATAAGCTATTCCCGGACCAATTATCAAGCCGGCAATAATATAAGCAGGAATTAAAGGCTGCCTGAATCTCTTTGCCAGAAGTGCAACAAGTGTAGCAACTATAATAATAAGGCCAATGTCGAGGAATACATGATTTTCCATTTTTGTCTTGCCTTTGTTCTGTTCTTATTTGTTTTTGTGATAATTTATTTTTTAATTTATTTGTTATGATTGTTGATTATTAACTATATTTTATCTTCGGTATTTCTTAATCACTCTCGCTACTTCCATCAGCAAATCACTTGCAATCAATCCATAGCCAACAACTTCTGCAATATTGTCGCCAGCCATTCCGTTGACAAATGCTGCAGCGTATGCGCTGCCTAATTGATCATAAGCGATTTGTTTGCTTTTGTCGTCTTCAAAATGTTTTGACTGAGCGATTAAACCTGCGCACAAACCTGCCAAAACATCACCTGTTCCACCAACAGTCATCGCAGGATTTCCAGTATAATTTAATTTAACTTTATTTTTATATGCAATAATATCTGGATTGCCTTTGAGGATAATAATATTATTATTGGCGCATTTTCTCACAACTTCAATTTTTTTGTCAAGCTCAGCAGGGAGTTTTTTTCCAGTCAATAATTCAAATTCTGTTGAATGCGGTGTAAGGATTGCGCCTTTCACGTCATTAATCTTTATTGCTTTCAGCGCATCTGCATCAATGACTAGATTAGGAAAAGCACTGTGTTTTTTATCTGCGTATGCTTTATGTTTCATTGCCAGCTTAACAAATTTTTTAACAAAATTATCAGACTGCCTTCCTAACCCTGGCCCGATAACAACAACGTTGTGGTTTAGGGCAATCTTTAATATTTCGTCTGCATGCTGCTCTTCAAAAAAGCTGCAGTGAAATTTTTTGACAATTATGTCTGGAAGATATTTGTGTATAAGCCATCCTACTTTTTCAGGAGCAGCAACTGTAACCAAATCAGTTCCTGCCCTTAATGCAACCAATGAGTTTACAACGGCTCTTGTCACGAGAACAGATGCGCCAGCATATTCTTCAGAGCTGGCAATTAACAAAACTCTGCCAAAATCACCTTTGTGCGCTTCTGGTTTTCTTTCATGTATCACTGCTTTTATATCGCCAGGACCGACACAGGTGATTGCTTTCTCAGGAATGCCGACTGGAATGATCTTTGTATTGAATTTAGTTTTAGACTTATTTAATCCTTGTTTTATATCATGAAGTGTTAAAACCAAGTTAGCTTTAACAAACCCGTCAGCCTTGCCAATCCATTTGCCAGTGTCAGCATCCAAACCAGAGGGAATATCAATTGATATTCTGTAAGCCTTTATTTTGTTAATTTTTTTAATAACAGAAAAATAGGGCTCGGGAATGCCCTGCTTTCCAACATTAACAAAAAGCCCACCAATTAAAGAAAATCCTGCGCCAAAAATGCAGTCGACAATAATATGCGTTTCTATAACATCATTCACAAATTGTGATTTATTTAATTTTCTGAAATTAACCTGCGCCTCATGTTTTAATTTGCTTTCCTCTCCCAAAAAATAAATCTTGCAGTTAAGATGCCTTGCAATAACAAACCCATCACCGCCGTTATTGCCCTGTCCTGCCACCACAAGAACACTTTTGCCAGGAAAATGTGTTTTTATATAATCCGCGCAGTTTTTCCCTGCATTTTCCATTAAATCTAATTTTGACACACCAAAGTATTCAGAATTTTCTTCTAATATTTTCATTTCTTTTGTTGATATCATTTTTTTCACCTTTTTTGTATATGATTATTATTTATATTATTATTACAACAATCATTAATAAATTATAATTATCAATACTCCTTGCCTTGAACATTCCTTGAATAACGCATTCAATCATTGTTATTCCATCTCCAACAATTGTTTCATCCGCTTCCACAGCAATGAATCATGGTCTAATTCAATAATTTTCATATTCTTTTTTTTCCTCTCGCTGACTAATTTGTATTTTTTAAAAAGCTGGACAGCGCCGTGCACCTTTGCAGGCGATATTTTAGATAAATCAGCAATATCACGTATATGCGCAGAATTTTTCGATAAGAACAGCAGGATATCTATGTTTTTCTTAGTAAATAGCTTATAAGTCATGTTTTTCTTCATTTCTTCAAATTATAATGTTCATTATTTATAAACTTTTTGTTTTTTTATAAAAAACAAAACGATTGTTTATAATAAACACAGAGCTGCGGGGCTTTATTTTGCCAACGCTTCAGATGGGAGGTTTACTCTTAAAAATGGGTCACAGCAGAGCTGTGGGGTTTATAACCCATTTTTTTTAAATTAATGATAAGAGAGATGTGGAGAACACTATAAATAAAAAACCACACAACAAATTATTGCTTTAATGTATATTCTAGCCCTTTATCCCTGCCAAAAATGCTTGGTTTATATTTAAGAGAATCTAACCGTGCACCTTCTATAAGGTCCACAACATCTGCCCTTTCAAATCTTATTGGAGAAACGTGGTTGTTTAAAACAAGACATCTGTAATCATCGCCAGGTGTTGTGTTGCATGAATATATTCTCGTGACAACTGCGTCTTTTATTTCTCTTTTGCTGGTGCAACCAGAATAAATCCCGCCGCCAATAAGCAAAGCAGCCATTGTGCCAGCAATAAAGTTTTTATATTTATGTTCACGAAATAATTCTAGTATTCCTAATGTTTCTCTCATGTCACTTCACCTTCAACGATTTTACTAATTTAAGATTGTACAATTAAAAAGTATATTCAATATAAATTGAATAAAACATGCGGCTGCCGGGACTTTCATAAAAAGGTAAGATGTTTAAGGTATGAGGTATAAAGTAAATTATTATTTTTACCTCTTACTTCTTATTTCCTACTTCTTACTTTTTATTTTGAACCCGAATAGCAAGCTTGGGAAGCTCGAATCATAGCCATTAGATCACAGCCGCAGATAGGGCCAACGGGATTTTCATAGTTTTTTAAAATTATTTAAAAACTTATTTCGAACCCGTGACCTCCGCTGTGTGAGAGCGACGTCATAGCCGCTAGACCATGGCCCTGTTATTATGTTAAGAATTAGACGGATTTTATTAAGTTTATGATTGTTCTTCTTCTTTTCTGAAAGACTTGCTGATTTCTTTTGTCCAAAAACTAGGAAGCTGGTTTTCAACAAAACCTGAAAATTCATCTGAATAAATATAAGTTATGCCCTTTAAAGAAGAATAGGTTTTAAATCTCTCACCTATCTGCTCATAAATCTCTTTTATTTTTTTTCTTTCAAAATCTTTTTGAAGTAATGAAGATGTTTTAAGAATTAGATAATCAGCCTGCCTAATCGCATTTATCTCCAAATTTGCTGAGTTTTGAGATATGAAAAGTATGCTTATATTTTTATGCCGCGCAATAAGTATTAATTCGCTTAGCAGCTTATTTGGGTTAGACATAAAGCGCCTTGAGCTAAACAAGATACCGCCTTCATCTATAAGAACATACGAATTATTTCTTATCTCTTTAATATCTGATACTATGTTTATCCATGCAGGCATATCTTCTTCATTAAAACCCAATGCATAGCATCTTTTTTTTGTTTTTGTGTAAATGTTTTCAATGAGCTTGACTGCAATCGCAGTTTTTCCAGAACCTCTTGCCCCCAATATTAAACCTATGGTTGAGTCGCTTTTTGATAGTTTTTCCTCAAATTTTGTAAAGGTTCCGGAATCAGTTTCTATAATCTTAAAAGGTACATAATTTGCTGAAAGTTCCAAGCGTTTTTTTTCAATCTTTCTTTTTTCAGTATATTTTATTGTTTTATCAGTAGTTTCACTAAAAAAATTAAACATCCAAACAAATGCAGTTATAATCCACTTGAAAATTAAGTGGATTACATAAAAAAGATAATAAAATAAGTAATAAATTATAATAAAAAGATAATATAACCACCCAATTTTATTTTTTAACTTTGTGATTAATGATGTATTTTTCCTTTTTTTTGAAGTTTTATGCGCCATTAATCTGTAAAAGTAATTGGTGTTTAAATTATTTATCCATTTGTTGGCTCAACAACCTTGCCCATGAACAAGATAGTTCCTGTTGATTTTTCCTGTATAATAAACATGAAAGGGTGGTCTGCCTTGAAAATTTTTGGTTCTTGTTGTTTTGCTGACTTGAATTCCATCACAATTGCTGTTGCTGCTGCAGCCTCTGTTCCTTCTTCATTGACTTCAACAAATGCCTGATGAATTACGTCTCCGATAAATAAGTTTTTTGTTCCGTCCATTCCTGAAAAATCTGCATCTTGTGAAACAAATGCGCTTTTCATGCCTAAACTGGTTAATGTTTCAGGCAGTGAATATTTTGTCTCGAACGTGAATTTTGGAAGATATATAATAACATCTTCTTTGTGAAGTTTGCTTTTAAATTCTCCTAGTTTTTTAACATTGAGTGAAGTTTCTAATACATCCATATCATTTTCTTTTGGTAAGAAGACAATCATAGACAATTCTTCTCCTTTATATGGCAGTTCAAGAATCTGCATCTTATTTGTTTCAGCATAATTGAAGGAAACCTTATCATCATAATAATACATCATTGATGATGTGACTATATTGTCAGATGTTATCTTGAAGTCCATATCCTTTGTGTTTTTTTTCTTAAATTCATGAAGCCATTGCCCTTTGAAATAAATTGCATTTGTAAGCACAAGCCTTGTAAGCGGTGAAAGTTGCGGTATCATTCCTTTTATCCTGTCGTTTGTCTGATCTTCAATCCATTCATTTATAATTTTAACAGACTTGGCATTTTCATTGACAAAATCAAGATTTGTTGTCTTGCCCCCGTAATATTGCTCGACTGTATTTATATACTCCCTTAAGAAAACATAATCTTTCTGCGCCCATAATGCATTTGCAGTGCTCAGCTTGTATTCCTTATCTTGTTTATTTAATAGATTATATAATTGTGCAAATGACGATTTCATTACTAGATTATCTTCTGGAAAATAAAGCACTTCTTTCATCTCTTCAGCTGTTTTGCCGTTGGCACCTTCATATGCCATTGCCAATGCTGTCGAGATGCTGTAAGGCGAAAAGAAGACATTGCCTGCATCATTCTCATTATTCTCGCTTAGCTTTGAATAAACATCAAAAGCAAACTGATTATTTGCATCAACAATAGTATTAATTCCGTCTGGTGTTGCCTGCGTATCATCTACAATTATAGGTTTTTCTTTGCTGCATCCAAAAAACAAGATGCTTGAAAAAACAACAAGTAATATTATTGTAAAATTTATTATTTTGGTCATAATAAATATAATTAGCATAACATCTATTTAAATAGGATGATAACTTTGAGAGAAGTTGAAGTTATGTTTCTCGCTTTTCACTCTTTTTCCTGCTCTTCTTAAATGGGTGCTGGGTGCTAGTGGCTAGGTGCTAGTTACGATGAATTATCGCCACCAGCACCTAGCACCCAGAACCTAGCACCTAGTTTTCATAGTGAACTCTGTTGGACATGCCAAGAACGATTAAAAACAAATAGGTTATTATTGCAGATTAAATGAGAAAATTTTAGTTAAAGTTACATTAAATCACAAAGTTTATCTTTTTTTAACCTTAAACCCGCCGCTTGGCAGTATTCTTATAATGTCGTCAATTTCGCCGCCGAATTTCTTTTTAAATAATTTTGCGATATCACTTGGTTTTTCTCTTCCCTGTTCTACCACAATATAATCTTTTGTTTGTTTAGCTACTGAGGTTTCAGGGCCAGAGATGAGTTTGTTGCCACCAAGCCAACCAAGTTTGTTGCTGCTAATTTTATCGCTATTAACTTCTTTGCCATTAATTTGGGTTTCATTTGCAATGTTCTCTATTTCATGCGTATTTATTCCATGCTTAACGCCTATCGCAACTTCCATTTTATCAGGCTTAAGGTATATTGTTTTCCCGCGGATAACAAATGCTCCTTTTACAAGGTATTCTCCTGATTGTGGTGTCTTGCTTATCTGCTCAGGGCTGACATAGAAAACATCCAATGTGCTCATGCCAAGTTTCCATGCACGGCTAAAGATAGCTGTTGCATTCGCTGTTTCCTGCAAAGTAATCTCGCTTGGAATTTTGCCTTTTTTCTTTTCCTGTGCGCATTTTATGACGAAGAAAGGTGAACCAGCCATATCTGTATGAAAGACTATATCCTCTTTATCAGTAAATTTTTTGATAATTATCTCGTTGGTTGTTGCGTCTCTTCCGCCAATAACAAGAAAACCTTCGCTTGAAATAAACCACCTGAATTTCTCATACCATTCAGATTTAGTTTTTGTTTTCAAGTTTTGTTCAGTTTGTTGATTAACCTTATCTTTTTCTTTCTTTTCTTTTTCAAGCTTTGCAAGCTTCTTTGTGCTTTCTATTAAGGCAGCTGTTGCTCCCTCTAACTTTTTCTTTGCCTTTTTTGAAGTTTCAAAATATATTGCAGCGTTTTGCTCAACTGTTTTGTCAAGATAAAGCGTTAGTTCCATGATAAACAAATAAAATAGATGAATAATTTATATATTTAACGCAAATTTATTTTTTTTACTATTTAAAATTAGTTTCCTTAACAATATCAAGAAAAAATCTGTGAACTCTCGTATCTTCACTTAATTCAGGGTGAAATGTTGCTCCAAGAATATTTCCTTGTTTTACAAGAACAGGCTCATTGTTATGCTCACCAAGAATAGAAACATTCTCTCCTGCTGAAATAATCTTTGGCGCTCTTATAAAAACACATTTGAATCTTTCCCTAAATATTTCTTTAATTTTTTCTTTCATTCCCTTCTTTTCAAATGTAATTTCAATATCGTCAACAAATGAATATAATTGTGAACCATACGCATTTCTTTTGACGTTAATGTTCAACAATCCTAACTTTGCCAGAACAATGCATCCTGCGCAGGTTCCAAAAATGGGTTTATTAAATTTTTTTAAATCAAAATTATATTTATCAAGAAGTTGTGTTAATGTCGTCGATTCACCACCTGGAATTATTAAGCCATCGATATCATTAAGCTGTTCAGGTAGTCTTACTTCTACAGCTTCAATTTTTTGTTTTTTCTCAGTCTCTTGTTTTGCTTGTTTTCCTAGTTTATCAAGCATCATCTTATGTTCATTAAAACTTCCCTGTAAAGCGAGAATTCCTATTTTCATATTATCACATTCAGTAAAAATATTAGTAAATATTTAATTACAAAAAACCTCATTTGCCTCTCTCTGCCATTTTAGTAGTCAATGTATTTATTTCCAACCCATGCATTGCATCGCCTAAACCTTCGCTTACTTCTGCGATGATTTTTGGATTGTTAAAATGAGTAGTTGCCTGCACAATTGCCATTGCGCGTTTTACAGGATCGCTGCTTTTGAAAATGCCAGAACCTACAAAAACACCGTCGCAGCCAAGCTGCATCATCATTGCTGCATCTGCAGGGGTTGCAATCCCTCCTGCTGCGAAATTAACAACTGGCAATCTTTGCAGTTCTTTGACTTTGATTACAAGTTCCATAGGAACACGATACTCTTTTGCTTTCTGCTCCAGTTCATTATGCGTCATGTTTTTCAGCGCTGTAATCTCTGATGTCATTTTTTTCATATGCCTAACAGCTTCAACAACATTGCCTGTTCCTGCCTCGCCTTTTGTCCTTATCATCGCAGCGCCTTCATTTATTCTTCGCAGTGCTTCACCCAAATCTCTTGCGCCGCAGACAAAAGGTATTTTAAATGCATGTTTGTTGACATGACCATCCTCATCTGCAGGAGTCAAAACCTCGCTTTCATCAACATAATCAATCTCTAATGCTTCTAAAATCTGTGCTTCAACAAAATGGCCTATTCTTGTTTTAGCCATTACAGGAATAGAAACTGCTTTTTTTATTTCTTTTATTAGTTTTGGGTCAGACATTCTCGCAACGCCGCCATCTCTTCTGATGTCTGCAGGAACTCTTTCAAGAGCCATAACTGCAACCGCCCCAGCCTTTTCTGCTATTATAGCCTGCTCAGCTGTAACAACATCCATTATCACACCGCCTTTTAGCATCTTTGCAAGCCCTGTTTTGAGTTCGTAAGTGTTCTTTTCCATGATTCTAATTCACCTAAAATATAATATTACTGCTATTTGTACACATATCTGGGTTTAGAAGCGTTATATAAATATTGTTAATCATTAATACTATTGTTTATCTTAATAAAATACTATTGTTTATCTTAATAAAATACTATTGTTTATCTTAATAAAATACTATTGTTTATCCTAATAAGAGTGTGTGTTATTCCAAAAAAGAAAAACATTTTTATACTAACTCATTATGATAAAAACCAATGACAGAAAAAAACATTTGCAATGTTGGCGGGCAGGCAGTAATAGAAGGGGTGATGATGAAATCTCCAAATTATGTGTCTGTTGCTGTGAGAAAATCAGACAAAAAGATTATTGTTAAAGCTGTTCCTTACTCTTCTGCCTCAAAAAAATATAAGATATTAAGCTGGCCTTTTGTCAGGGGGATTGTAACTTTATTTGAAATGTTAATCCTTGGAATAACCTCATTAACAATAAGCGCAAATGAAGTATTGGATGATATAGACGATACAAAAGACGAAAATGAAGAAGATAAAAAAGTTAAACAAAACGAAAAAGTTGAAAAAAGTGTAAATGAAAAAATTAAACCTAATAAGAAAGTTAAAGCAAATAAGCCATCTAAACTTAAAGAAGAGCTTTCAGTGCTTTCAATCACATTCATGATAATATTTTCATTGGTTTTTGGCATTGGTTTGTTTGTTGTCGCCCCGTATGCAATAACAGTTCTTCTTGGTTTCCATGAAGAAAAGAATTCATTAATGTTTAATTTTATCGACGGAATCATTAAATTATTCATATTTTTTGCATATCTTTTGGCAATGAGCCTGATGAAAGATGTAAGAACAGTTTTTCAGTATCATGGAGCTGAGCACAAAGCAGTTAATTGTTATGAAGCAGGCTTAAAACTCAATGTAGAAAACTGCCAGAAATTCTCCACAAAAAATCCAAGATGCGGAACAAGCTTTTTGCTGTTCGTAATCCTTTTGGGTGTTCTTGTGTTCAGTTTTGTGCCGCTGATTGTCACAACCATATGGCCGAATATAATTAACCTTGAATTAATATGGAGAAAATTAATTTTAATAAGCGCAAGACTATTATTTTTGTTTCCTTTGGCAGCAATAAGCTATGAATTCCTGAAGATGACATCAAAATTCAGCAATTATAAAATAATGAAGATGTTAATGCTGCCTGGAATGCTCGTCCAGAAAATAACAACAAAAGAGCCGACAAATGAAATGGTTGAGGTTGCAATAAAAGCAATAGAAGACGTGCTGAAAAAGGAGAAGAAATGGGTTAAAGAAGAAGTTGCTCTTACTTGAAGTTTTGTATTTGTAGCTAATCTTATTTCTTAGTTTTTTTCTCCTGTTCTCAACACGAACTAGGGACGCAGTCAATGTCATTAAGTTAAGCGATTCCAAATCCCCAGATGCTTTAAATCTTGAGCATCCGCTCGGATTTCGAGCAGGACAAACTGCTTGTCATGGCTTAACAAAACCGAATATTTCCTTAACTTAATGACATTGGGAACGCAGTCCACCGTCTCATGAAAAAATTTTAGTTATTCGTTCTTCGCTATTCATCATTCGTAACTAAGAACGAAAAACGAAGAACGAATAACCGTTTTATCATAGTGAACGGGTGACTTCGCCTTGGAACTAAAAAGATACGATTTTTTAAGACAATTTATAAATTCACTTACATTACTTCTTAAAAAATAATAGGAAAAGTTAAGATGGAAGGATTAACATGCAAATACCAGATGTGCCAACTGTTCCAATAGATTTGGACGATAATACAAAAGATTTTTTAGAATCTCTTGAGGGTAGATTAGATGTGAATGAGATTACAGCAGTGAAAGTTGACGATTCCACAGTATATGTCCTTGCTTATAATAATAATATTTTTGTACTTGAATATAATGTAATAGAATTAGATAGAAAAACAGGTAGAGTAACTGAAAATTCGTTTACTAATTGGAAGTTTAGAGCAGTCAAAGAATTTGATAAAAAGAAAGAAGAATATAAAAGAGCTAATCTGAAGGATGCAGAGGAAAAAGTAAAAGATATAAAAATATATCAGGGCTCAACTGAAGAAGTAGCAAAAAGATTAGGAAGGTCATTAGAAGAGGTTGATACACATAAACCAGAAACATTCGTAAGAAGTAGCGATTCCTTAATGTTAAGAATTAGAGTTTACCAACTTGGCGGAGAAGCTATTGTTCATTATCAAAATAATCCAATAAGATATAACCCTAATTATTGCATTGGAACGCCAGTAAAGTATGCAGCTACTCAAGCAAATTGTAAAAGAGCAGCTTAAGTAAAAATCATTAGATGGAGGGATTAACATGCAAATACCAGATGTGCCAACTGTTCCAATGGATTTAGACGACAATACAAAAGATTTTTTAGACTCTCTTGAGGGTAGATTAGATAAGATAAAAGCTGTAAGAGTTTTTAATGATAAAGTGCATGTTTTGGGCACTTATCTGGGATATATAGATACACATTATTGTGAAATAATAATAGATAGAACCACTGGACGAGAAAGTAAAACTTCTTTTAAGACACCTGACTCATTTGATGGAGCAGTTGGTACTCTTTTTACTCTTGGTCTTTATCATATATGTGTAACAGAAGTAAGAAAAGACAGGATAAGAAAATACAAACAAACAGTTAGAGAATACATCCATGCAAATTTAGCAGAAGCAGAAGAAAGAGTTAAGGATGTTAGAGTTTTCCAAGGCACAGTTGATGAAGTCTCGAGAGAATTAGGCAGACCACTTGAACGAGTTGAAACTTCTCGACCTGAAACTTTTATGAGAGCAAGCGATACCTTAAACTTAAGGATACAAGCTTATTTAATGGGTGCAAACGCAGTTGTTCATTACCAGCCTGGCTCAGCCATGGGAACACCTGTAAGATATGCTGATAAGAAATAAATTAATCATTATTTACTTTTTCTTTTTTACTTTTTAAAGAATTTTTTTTTAATAAATGCATGAGCAAAAAACAATTATAATGAATCAATAAAAATACTTCCTAAGAAATCAGCACACCGCTGACGCATCCATCCTGTGCTGGCCTGTTAGTAATTCTTGCTTTGCCTTTCTCTGTTTGGACAATAGCACCTTTAGTTAGTATGTTTTGTCTGGTGTATTGTTTATTAGCTGGATTATCAGTAACATTAGTTATTTTTACTTTAAAGCTCTTCTTTGTTGATAAATCAGTTACATTCATGAACTCGTCATGAACTAATTTAGTTTTAATGTTTCCGCCTTTGGTTCTAACAGCTTTAATTTTTCTTTCGCCAAGTGTTGGGAAAGTTGGTGAGTTTCCAGCTTCAAATAGCCTTTTCTTTCTATGTGCTTTATATCTTCCGCCTGAAGCCTTTCTTTTTGATCTATAATGTATTATTACCATAGTATTCTGTTGAAAAAGGAGGTTATTTAAATAGTTTTTTAGTTTTAAGCTTTATTTTGCGCCAAAATGATTCAAAATGACTCAAAACGAAAGCCTACACCAGTATACTAAAACGTAACATTTATATAGTAGTTGAGTTATAGTGTATTATTAGTCATTAAAATTATGATGAATTTAATGGCTGCTCCTCATACCAGCTTAATTCTGGATACACCCCCACTCACTCCCTTGAGGAGAGCCATTAACTCATATTTGTTGATGTTTCTTAACTTATTGTGTATAGAAGACATATCATATCTTAAATTTCCTTTTTTATTCTTAATTTTCTTAATATCAATTACTGCTCACAACTCGTTTGTGGGCGCAGCCACCGTCTCATGAATTAATGGTTTGACGTTAGACGTTTTGATGTTCGCTGAATACTGTCCCACGTCTTACGTCCACCTCAAACGTCTTACTAATAAATCTTAGTGAACTTTGTTGGACATGCCAAGAACAACTAAAAACAAACAGATAGAATATAAAAATAAAGTCTTAACTCGCTCTTAGTTCAGTATATTTGTATCGTCTTATTTTTATTCCGACGTGATTCAATCTAGAACAAATCAATTGGTAGCTCTGCACCATGTACATTTCCTTGAATTCCGCAATATCCTCTGGAATACCTTCTTCATCAAACATAAGATAATAGAATAACATGCTAATTTATAAATATTTGTAGAAAGGAAAATATATCAAAAAACAGAAATAGATAATAAAAATATAAAAACAATTTACTCCTGATTTTTTTTCTTGTTATCTATAAATTTTTTCCAGTCTTCGTAAATTTCATCGTTACTCTTAACTTTGCCGTCCATCATATCACCTCTTGAGTATAATTTTTTGATTTTTGTAAAATACCAATTTTTAGGAGTATAATTCTTTGAGTTACCTATTTAACTTATTTATATTTTCTTCGCTTATTGCTTCATTTTTCATTTCGCTATTATTCATTTCGTTTTTATTTTTTTCAGTTTCATTCGCTTTAATTATTGAATTTGCAGACTTTAATTTTCCTAAAAAAAATTCCATGCAGTCTGTCGCGCAAAAACTTGCTTTCTTAGTCAGGTTTTCATGAGGGAATATCAGTGTATAAACGCCTTCTTTTTCGACCAATTCCTCGCCGCATACAGCGCAGTGTTTTCGCTTTCTGTTTTCTATTTCTTTAATCTTTTCTTCAACTGTTTTTTTAAGCGCAATGCTGCCTTTGCTAAGGTCATACTGCAGTTTATACAATTCTTCTTCATCAATTGAATCAATGAATTCTTTTATTAGTATGTTCATGGTTCACCACTTTTTTCTACTTTTTTATGTTCTTCTAATTTTTTTTAATATTAATAGTCATTAGTCATTAATATTGAGGATAACAAAAACTCGCCGCTCGAGGCTATCTGCGGACTAAAGTCCGCAGTTTCATTGTAAATGCGAAACATTTCAATGTGCTCAGAAACGTAGTTTCTGACATACGCCTCTCGCTCTGATAGGCGAGTTTTTGGAATGTAAAATCGGCGCTACATCCCCAACCTAAAGGTAGCGGTTTTGCGCCGATTTTCCATAATTTTTAATTGATTCTTACTATCTCGCCATCAACAGGGATATGAATATTTTCAATAAATGCGGCTTTTTCAGCAAGCGCATTCATCTCTTTTATATCTCCATGATTAATGATAAGATGGGTAGGATTAATGTTCTTAAGCATCTGCAGCAATTCTTTTTGTCCGCAGTGGGCAGAAAAGTCAAATTTCTTTACAAAGCATTTGACATTCAGCATTTTGTTGTCTACAATAACCTTCTTCTGCTCCAGAACCATTCTGCCGTTGCTTCCTTCTGCTTGGTAGCCTGTCAAAAGTAGAGCGCTGTTTTCTTCGTCATAAACATATTTGATATAGTCCATCACAGGTCCACCATCCAACATTCCTGCAGTTGTCACAAAAATGCCTTTATTTTTGACAATCATTTGTCTATGATTGAAATCCTTAACAAATTCAATATTAGAAATTGCTTTTTTCAGCAGTTTTACATCTTTAATATAAGCAGGGACATCAAGCAGGATATTTGTCACTTTTTTTGCCATGCCGTCGAGAAAAATCGGCGCATCAAATCTTCTTTTGCTGAGCATTATTAAGACTTCCTGCGCCCTTCCTACAGAAAATGCAGGAATCAGCACAGAGCCTTTATTATCAACTGTTCGTTCGACAATATCCAAAAATTCTTTTTCCTGTGCTTCTCTGGAAGGATGATCTCTGCCGCCGTATGTTGATTCGCAGATCATAACATCAATCTTTAATTTACCAATATTTAAGTTATCATTCTTTAATTTATCATTCTTTAAGCTATCAGTTTTTAATTTAGCGGTTTTTAATTTGTGTTTAGCATTCTCCTTAGCAATCTGCCCGTCATAAGTTAACCCATCCAGCAAATAAGTAGAAATTGAATTTATATCGCCTGTATAAAGCAGGGTTTTATCTTTGCCATTATCATTAATTGTAAGAAGAAAAGAGCCAGAGCCAGGGATATGACCCGCATCAAAAAGCATGAATTTAACTCTTGAATTTCCTGAGCTATTTTTTTTCCCTGCAAAGTTTTCTTTTTTAGCGTTAAATCCATCGCCTTTTTCTTCGTACTCTTTATTATATTCAACAAATTGAAAATAACTTAATATATTATTTATGTTTTCCTCTGAATAAGCAGGGTTTTTAGAAAGCTTTTCTATATGAATTGAGTCATGAAGCAGAATTTTTGTTATTTGTTTGGTTATCTTTGTTGCATATATTGGGCATTTTAAGCCAAGATGATTTAGTAAAGGCAAGGCACCAGTATGGTCAAGATGCGCATGACTCAGAAAAACAGCCTTTACATCTTTTTCAGAAAAATCAAGAGGATATTCTGATTCTTCTGGCCCGATTTTTATTCCTGCGTCTAAAAGATATGCATCATTAACAAGGATGCAGCTTCTTCCAACTTCCTGCGCACTGCCTAAAAACTGGATTTTCATGTTACCTCTTTTTTTGATTTTGTTTTTATTATAATTTTGATTATGATTTTTTTATCTTTTTTCTGTTTTGATTACGTTTAGTAATTTTAGGTTTTTTCCAACCATGTGATAACAAAAACGAAAAGACAAGTCACAACTAGTATACATTATAGTGATACCAATATATAAATATTTAGTTTTTGTATAGTGATAGACTATATGCCACACCATTACAAAACACAAATATTAATAAAATCATATTGATTTCCTTGTGAAATAACAGACAAAACAAACTATATGAATCATAGGGAGCTAACTATGGAATTATCTGAAATAGTAGAAACATTTGAGCACAATCTTAAACAGCTTGAGCAGGCGCAAGTTGGAAACTATTTGAGTTTTTTTGAGTTTGGTGAGAAAGTAAAAGGCTCATCAATTGTTTCTGATATGGAAAGGATGAAACAGATTGAGGAAGCAACTGCTAGTTTTCAAAGCATATTAGAATCTCATTTTAGAAAAACAGGAAAATATGATGTGATGCTTGATTTTTCTAAAAGACTACAGAGTGGTATGAAAACTTCTGTCTCAGCATTTAATGAATGGAGATATGACCAGCCAACAGGATTTCAGGGTTTATTGGTTAAGATATCTAAAACAGCAGAGAATAAATATAAAGAAAGCAAAAAACCGCTGATAAAAGCCATTCTAAGCTTTCAGGATTATACCTTTGCACATCTTGCATTAAGAGATCATGTACAAAAATTTTGCGAAATGTACCAACCACATCTGAGAAGGGTTGAGTGGGGCGAATATGAATCAATGTTTCAGCCAAGTTTTATGAATGATGAAATCGCAGATCAGTTAAATTATATGCTGCCTGTACCAAAACATGAAGATATATTTTATGTTTGCATTAATTTCCTAAGTAAACTGGCACATGAAACAGAAACTAAAGTAGAGAGAAGAAATTATTTGAAAGGAGAAGGAGTATTTTATACTATATGAAGCCCAGCTAAAACGTGTAGAATAGTCAATACACAGGAAACACAAAATGCAACAAACTTTAAATTTATTACTTAACGAAATAGAACAGGAATCTTCAAAGGTTCACCAAACTTTCAAATATACAGGAGTACATAGTGATTTAGAGGATTTTTCTAGAGCAATAAACGCTTTTGAGAAACTTGAGAAAACACTAAAGCCTAATGGAGATTTTTCTGAGATAGAAGCTAAAATAATTAGTACTTATTATTCTGCATTGGCATTTAGAATTGTTGATACATCATTAAGATATGACGAGCTAAAATTTAGTAAGACGAAGAGTATTCTCGAGAGAGCTGAGGAAATAACCATGGGTTGTGAGCCTGTAGTTCATCAAGCAGAAGCTCATTTAGACAGAAAATTATCTCAATTAGCTCCTTCTAAAGTTAAGAGAGTATTTTCTCATGTGGACAAATATCTTCACTCATTTGAGCGAGTTATGTATAATGAATATATTAATTTAATATTTGATATTAGGGCACAAATAAAGTTACGTTACTTTATTCATAACTTTAAGAAGTATAGTCACGATGGTTTGTTAAATGGTTTAAAAAGAGGAATGAAGCTTTTTGGTTCAACATTTTATGATTATGCTAGAACATCAGCTTTCTTAGTTTTTGGCCTTTTTAGTGCAAGCTATATTGAGAAAGGGGATTATAAATGTAGTATAATGATGGGCGCAATAGCTATTGGAATCCCTATTTCAAGATATATTTATAGGCGCAGAAAAACAGAAGAAATGTTAGGATTTAATTATCAAATGCCAGAACTTAAATCTGTATCTCAAGCTAATGTGTAAGATAGATGGTTAATAAATGCCAACAATTTGAAATTTGAATATGAAACCTCAGTAACCCAATTCCTCATCTACAAGAATTATCTTTAGTCTTTCTTTATTTACTTGTTTGTCAATTATCACTGTTGAACAGCAGATTGACTCTGGCAGCAAACAATCCATACACTTTCCTGTTTTCACGCATGGTGTATTTAGTTTCAGCCGTTTTGCATTCATCGGCGCTGCCACATTTCTTATTCTCTCAATCGCTGCATCATAATCTTTAACAATCTTGTTTTTTCCGACAACAATAATAACGTGTTCTGGACCATAAATCATTGACGATACCCTATTGCCTGTTTTATCCCTGTTGACTATTTTTCCGTCTTTTGTTATCGCATTGCTGCTCGACAAGAAATAATCAGCATGCTGCGCTAAATGCCCAAGCTGATATGAATCTTTAGTATATTTAGTTACCTTATCCCTGTCGTAGAATACACAATCATGGTTTCTTAGCTTATTCAAAATACCAATCTTCTCTAAGGTCATGCTTCCAGAATATCCAACCTTTGATTTTAAAGGAATCATTTCTAAAATCTTTGTGCAGGCTTCTTCGCTAGTTTTAACTGCAATAACATCAATGTTCTTTTTTTTGAATGCATTAATTATATCTTCAAACATAACTTGTTGTTAGAAAAGGCTAGTTAATAAAGTTTATTGAACAAACAACAACCAACACAAAAAATTATTTCAGCATATCATTTATAGAAATAAAAGAGATATCATATTTCTCAGAAAAAATAATTACATCTTTCCCTCTCATCATCGTTCCTAACTTTTTTTTGTCACCGCAGTTTGCGCTTGTATTCATCAATTCACATATTACGGCAACTTCCTTCAAGCCAGCTGATTTCATTAATTCAACTGCTGCTTCTGTGTGGCCTTTTCTTGCTTTTAAGCCGTTTGGATTAGCATAAAGAGGAAAAACATGTCCTGGTATTTTAAAATCTTTTAATGATGCATTATCATCGCAGAGTTTTTTGATAGTAAGAAATCTGTCATAAGCGCTTACACCTGTGTGTGTACCTTTGGCGTCAACAGAAAAAGCAAACGGCGCGGTTGCATAATCAAAGTTTATTTTTTCCACAAGCGGTATGCCCTTCTTTTTTATTTTTTCCATAGTCATTGACACGCAAATTATGCCTGAGCAATGGTCGAGCATGAATGCAATTTTTTCTGGAGTGATAAATTCGCCGGCAATAACTAAATCAGATTCATCTTCGCGGTTTTTGTCGTCAACAACAATGACAAAGTTGCCTTTTTGAAGTTCTTTAATTATTCTTTTCATGATTCTTCAATTGTTTTTTTCATGATTTATTAACAAAAGGTTCACTAAAAATGGGTTATAACATCAGTCAACAAAAGATAAAGATTGTTCTTATAATATTGAAGGTTTTGAATAACTTATAAAAATCCTCAAAACATTTAATAGAGCCGCTTTGAAAATCAAATAAAAAGAGGGTTATTCAAAGCTCTCTATTAATAATATTTAGTCAACAAAAAACAAAAATTATTCCTTTATTGCCCTTATCATCTTAAAACAGGCTTCGACAGAGCGTTTTGCATATTCTTCTGTTCTTTTCACAGCGTCGGCATGCGACATTTTAGGGCCTGAAATACCGAGAGTAACTGGCTTGTTATATCCTATGCTTAAATCTGCAATCTTTCTCGCTGCATTGTTCGCAACAATATTATCATGATCTGTGTCGCCTTCAATAACTGCTCCCAATGTTACAACACCGTCGATTTCTTTGTTTTCAACAAGAATTTTAGCAGCCAAAGGTATGTCAAATGCGCCTGGAACATGTATAACTTTTACAACTGCTCCGCCTAAAAATTCAACATGCTGTTTTGCAAGTGTTTCCATCAAGCGTGTAATATCGGCGTTAAAATCACTTACTACAATTCCTATCTTTTCATTTGCCATTTTATTTACCCCCATTTCATTATAGTTTTTAATTTTCACAAATCCAGCTCTGCTGTGACCCATTTTTAAGAGTAAACCTCCCATCTGAAGCGTTGGCAAAATAAAGCCCCGCAGCTCTGCTGCGATTGGGAAGTTTACTTATTGCTAATCTATTGCACCAGCATTTTCATGCCCCTGCCTTATTCCTTTGCCTGCATTTTTTGATAATGCAGTTTTACTTTTCAATAATGCAATCGCGTTAAGTGTATGATCGTATGTTCTGTTGGTTGTTATTTTAAATAATTCTTTTTCGCTTTTTCCCTCGTCGAGATGAACAAAAACTTCAAGTATATGTTTTCCTGTCATCAGCTGCACATTAATTAATCCTTGCGATGCTTCATGCACGCAGGTTTTATCGATGGGCTTATCACCCGGCATTCCCAATGCGAGACAAATATCGCAATTGTACTCTTCAAAAAGTTTTTTGCATGCAACCGGCAAATCTTTCACGCCAGGCACAGTATATCTTTCAATTTTAATAATTTCTGTGCTGTCATCTATTGCTTTCTTTGCTGTCTTAAACATATCCACTCTTGCGAACATTGTATCTGCGATTCCTATTGTTTTAGTCATGTTTATTGTTTGATTTTATTCAATCACCACTTTATCATTATCTCTTAACTTTAATTCTCCCCGCAAATAAACAGGAGCAATAATCTCTGCAATATTTTCTGGGTGAGTTGTTCTTTCAGGCATTATTATAAACCCATTAATATGCTTGTTAATTTTTTCCAGCTTAATCTTTACTCTGAAACAATCAATCCACCCGAAACTTCTTTCTTTAGTTCGGAAACCTTCAATCCTTGTAAACTTTTGATTAAGAAGAAATTCTCTGTAATCATCTTTGTCGACGGCAATATTAAGTGTGCCTGGAAACGGCTTTTTTCCGAGTAAATTTGTGAACACCTGATTATATTTCTGAATCTGGACGTAAAACCTGCCCTCGCCAATGCCTGAAGTGACAATTCCTATAATTGTAGATGCTGTCTTTTTTTCAAGGAGGTTTTTCAACTGATTATAATTCATCTTTAGGAATTCAGCAGATTTTTCAGTCAATCCAATCTTCAGCCCATCTGGAGAATATTCTTTTTTGATGAATTGCATCTCTTCAAGCTCCTGCATTTTTCTAGAAGCAGTCTGCTGGGAAAAATTCATGTCTTTTGCAATCTCTACTGTGCTTAGAATAGCTGTTTTATTAAAACCAATCTTTTGCGATAAATAAATTAAAATGGCTAAATAATCAGCACTGTTTATTGATATAATTGGTTTACCACTTTGTTCACCCATACTTTTTCTCGTGTAAAAATTGGTCACCATATAATGCTTGGTTAATTACTTACTTATAAAATTTATGCTACTCAAAAATGAGTTACTATAAATAGTGTACATTAATAATCTACAATATTAAACAAAAAAGGGATTAAGAACAGAGTAATCGTAAATATACCCAACAAAACATTTTTATAACAACCGCAGTTTCTACTATTTAATGGTAAGTGTACAAGAAAAAGATATGACAAATATAGATATTAAAAGCAGTAGAAAAAAAAGCAGTCTAGAAAAAAGACTGAAAAGATTATCACATCCTTGCGTAAGGAAAATATTTCTTGGGGCGATTCATGAAGAATTAACTGCAAGTGTTATTAACCTTTCAGATTGTTTTCCATATGCATGTGTTGAAGCGCTAGACAAGTTAATAGTAAAACTTATTGAACGTGAATCTTTAGAAGAAACCCCATCTGCACGATATCCGCAAATAGCTGTTGTAGAAGGAGAATATCACTTTGAATTGAAACCTGTTAAATATAGTGTTGATAATCGCAATTATTTTGCTTACAACCTTATATTCTTAGGAAGGACATTTAGACTTCTAAATATCAAAGAGAATAGTACATCACCACAAACACTCCCAGTTAACGCAACATTAGAAGGAAAACTTCTTACATTTTCTTTTTATGTGCCTTCTGATAATGGCAGTCATGGTGCAAAAGAGAATGAAAATACTAAGAAGAACAATGAAAACACATCTGCAGAACCTCCGGCAAACCAATCTAATCGAAGAGAAAAAATAACAAAAGAATATGTCCTTGAGAGTTATCCTTTCTCATCATTTTTTAAAAGAAACACGTTTAATAATTCCATTGGTGTTGCAGTAAAAAAAACTGACCCAAAAGGAAGCTTCTCTCTCACAAAAACAGATATTAATTTAGGATACGAAAATGCTAATACTTATGTAATGGTCTTTTTTGGGGGAAGTGAGAATTACTATTTTAATTTAGAAGGAGAAATGTTATTTGAGAGGTTGAGTGTTAGTGAAACCTTTGAAAAAAAAAGAATCTCTAAAGCATTAGACATTGAAGAAAGAATAAAGAAATTTAGAGCACAAAAAAAGTCTAATGCGTTAGTAAGACATTTAAAACATAGGTGGAAGAACTGCCCAGAATATTATCAAAACCATTCAGGTTTGATATATATAATAAATGGTGAATTAATTGCTAAAACAGACAGGTTGGGAGATGTTAATTTTCCACACATTCAAAAACGTAAAACCATAAGTAAAGTCTGCGTTGGTGTTGATTATCCTGACAAGAGGATAAGATTCGTATTTGCTGGAGATTCTGTTGCAGTATATAATGCCGAAGGAATAATCAATGCACATCAATACCCTGAAAATATACATATAAAATATTCAATGTCAAAAGAAATTAACGAGTTAGGATTAATTTCTATTATCACATTAAGTGAAAACCGCGCTAGCTGGAGAAAGGCCGGCATTATTCGCACTATTAAAAACACGAGATATATATTTTCTGCAGAAGAGATTAGCGAACGATACGGCAAACCAATTGAATCTGTTAAATATGTTGGAATAATCATGAATAATGTTACGGAACGATATGAAATATTACTAAAGGAAGAAAACAGCGAGTTTACATCATTGCCAGCAATACCTAAAATTGTTGCTTCACCAAAATATACTAAGCGCTCTAAATGTTCTCTTTAGATTTTTATTATTACAGGTCAAATATAGTGGCGAACTTTAATATTTGATCAATTTTGTTATTGCAAATCAAATGAATCATTAGTCTTGATAACAGAGAATTACGGCGCATTAATAAACTATTTAATCCATCCATCATTCCTTGCTTTTTAATGGACAGTCTTGAAAAAAGATTAAAAGAGTTGTCAGACAATAAAGAGAGAATAGATTTTGCTTCTGAATTAGTCGATAAGCTAAGAGATTTAACCAAAGGGACATTTAATTGTTCTTATTCATACGCTCAAGCATTAGACCAGCTTTTGTCTGAAGCAATTGATAGGCATTTTACAAACGAATTATTGGATGGATGGCCAAAACAAACAGCAATACTTCACAGTTTCTATCGTTTTAGTCTTGCCTCTGCAAGAAGAGTAGAAGGCGGACATACGTATATTGCATATCCTATAAGGTTTTTAGATAGATGTTATACATTACACAGCCATCGTTTAGATATAGAGGATTCACCACAAAAAGAATATGCTTTTCCCAAACTTGAGGTTATAGGAATAGTGCGCGATAAAAGACTATATTTTGGGTGGCATGATACTAATTCTGTCGGTGCACGTCATTATGATTACAATGATTTTTTCTTTGTACCTTTTATTAGAAATAAGTTATTTCAACATTCAAGCGGAGTTGCCATTAGGAGAGCAGACTCTCATGGAAAAATAACAATGGGCGGGAAAAGGATCAGGCTTGGTCCTGATAGCAGTGATCAATATATTGTTGTTTTTTTTCAAAGAGAAGACACATATTTATTTAACTTATCTGGGGAAATGCTTTTCGAAACTTTAAATCTTGATGAAGTAAATGAAAAAAGAAAAATTAACAGAATGTTGGATGCAAAGAAAAAGATGAATAAAGAAGATGAAACTAGTTTAAAAGAGCTTTCTGATATTGTTTTTCAGGAATTAAAAGAAAGATGGCAGAAAAATCCTCTTCAATTCAAAGGATGGAATAGTATCAGTTATATTATTAAAGGTGATATAGAAGCAACAACCTCTTCAGATGGAACAGTTATTCTAACTAATTATCAGAAAAAGAAGAGAAAAAAAGGAATATTTGTCTCAAAGTCTCATGGACATGGAAAAGTAAGATTAGAATTTAAAGGATTATATGTAGCAGCTTATGAAAAAGATGAGCTTGTTAACTGCTTTAAATTTTATGAGCCAATTAATTACCGCAGATGTTTAAGAAGTATGGATGCTCGAGGTTTAGATTTGGTTTTCCTACGTACTTTCGATATCAACGATTATATTAGTACTGCAATTGGTGATTCAACGTACAGATTTTGTGTAAAAAAAGCAATAGAAAGTTATGATAAGCAAAGGGCGAATGTAAAACATGCAGGTATTATCGCAAATACTCTCGCTGATTATTTTGAAATTCTTTTAATTGACAATGACAATGCATTTACTTGTTTTCCAATTAGACCATGCTCTAAAAAACCTTATATAAGAGTACGTGATCGAAATACCACATGATTAAAATAAAATCATTATCTAACATGTCTTATCTAAAATACTCTGCCGAAAATACTTCATTTAATATACTCCCTCGCCATTTCAATCATATTTTTTAACACCGGTGCAATGTATGGTCTTGTTGCCTTTGTTATTGCATTGATTGTTCTCTCATGATCAACTTTCTCGTCTGGAATTAAGCCGACACCATAATTTACAGGAAATGACAGCAAAACAATATGGTTAAAACCAGCTTCTTTCAGCAATGGCACTTCTTTGGCTGCATTCATTGAAACAGTTGCCTGTGTTACATTTAATGAATTAGAAAGCGCTTGGTACATGGCGAGTTGTGATTCATAATGAGTTATTTTGCCACAAAGCGCACTTATTTCTAAAAGATTGCTTGGATTTTTACGTCTTAAGTTGTCTAATTGCGCCTTATTTTGGTCTAATGCTTCAGCGTAAAAATCTACTCTGCATGCAGGTGTATCTAGCAAACTATAAAGCGCTGCAATCTCCGCAGCAGTCTCGAACTGATTGCCTTGGTTGTTGACGTAAATGCCGCCGTCATAACCTCTTGCTCCCTCAACTTTAGCAATTGCATCCAATGCGAGTATTCTTGCTTTTTTTGAGAATGGATTAGCCATAACAGCATGAAGGGGTTTTCCATCTTCGCCGCTAAAGGTTGTCGTTGTAAAACCAAAACCTCTCATAACATCACAGCATACAACAATGCCGCCTTCATCGACTAGTTTAATCGAAGTGTCTAAACTTCCAGAGGCGCTTGTTTGAATGATTAATCTTTGGCTGTCATCTTTGCCTAATAATTCTTCAAGTTTTCTGACTATTGGCCGTGGATCAAGTCTTGCAGGATCTCTTGTATGCTCCTTTCCATGCCTGAGAATGAACACAATATAATTATCATTATGCCTGAAATCAATATAATCTACGCCATTTAACTCATGTTTGTCAGTAGTATGCAATTTAGCATCTACACCAAATGCTTCAATAACTTCATTTGCTCCGCTGCCGCCAATTATTCCGATGTTCATTATAATTACCCCCACTGTTTGTGTTCATTTCTAACTAATTTAAACAATAATCTAAACGAGAAATAATGCGGGGTTTAAAAAGATTTATTTTTTCTAGTTCCAAGGCGCAGCCAAACGTTCACTATGAAAACTAGGTGCTGGGTTCTAGGTGCTGGGTGCTAGTTACGATGAATTATCGCCACTAGCACCTAGCACCCAACACCTAGCACCTTTTTTAATTTTTCATAAGACGATGGCTGCGCCCACAAACGTGTGGAGAGCTGGAAACAGGATTGTGAGCGGAAAAAAGGGATTGAAACTTAGAAATTTAACTACCTTTCGCCTTATTCCTTCCTCTTGCTTCAACTTTTTCAAGACGAGAAATAACATCTTTGTGTCCTTCCCCTTTAGCATATTCTTCAAGAACAGCGTCGAAACATTCTTTCCATATTTTATAATGCTTACTCTCAAGCGCTTGTTTTAATAAATGTAAATCTACTGCCTTGTCCTCAACTTTTTGTGAGACAAAGCTTAGGCCAAAATCAATAAAGTAGACTTGATTGTTGTCTTGATTGTCAGACTTCTCTCTCGAATCAAGCAGAATATTTGAATTAAGCATCATGTTTGATGTCGTTAAGTCACCATGAATAATATGATTGTCATGCATAATTTTAATTTTTTTGCCGATTTCTCTGCATATTTCCAGCGCAGATAATTTGTTTTTAAAATATATCGCATCTAAAACATCTCTTAATTTTGGTCCTTCAATATATTCAATAACTAACTTTTCTTTATCATCACATTCAAGAACTTTTGGCACAAAACCAAACTTATGCAATTTTTCAAGAATTTTGGCTTCTCTTTTTGTTCTGAAAGTTCTTAGCTTTTCATCTATCTCTTGTATACGATAGTCTTTTTTAATCCTGTCTTTAATTATTTTAGAATCTGTCAAATATATTTTTGCCTCTGCGCCCTGTGAGATTAGTTTCATAATTAGACAATAAAAAGGTAGTAGTATATATAATTTAAGTTTTCACGTCTACAAAAAAAGCAGGAACTTAGAAAATCTCCAAAAAATCAAAACATTTAAATATAACCTACATCACGATAAGATATACCAATATACACAAATATATACTGATATCCTTTAATTGTGCAATATTCGTGTGTATGTTTGGGTATAGGACATAATAAATATACTAAAAAAGAAGGTGGGATTAATGGATGATATTGTGGACATTGCAAAACTAAAAAGGGTTAACAGCCTAGCTAGTACATTAACAAAGCACGGAATATCAATGAATAGATTAGAAGCAGCTAACCTTGCAAGAACAATTAATGGCGGCGAAGATATGGATTATTTAAATAAATTATATGTCAACAGAAACCAGCAGATGATTGGTGTTGTAAATGGACAGGCATATAATGATAATTCAAATGGGCAGGAATCTGCCAAGCAAGTAGTTGTTGACAATGGCAATGGCCAGCAATTAGTTCAAGAAGTTCCAGTACAACAAGTGCAGCTGCCAAAAAATATACTTTCTAAACAGGAAACAGAAGCAATTCTTCAGAAATTCTGCGATCTTTTCGGCGATGAAATAGGTAAGCTAAACGCAAAGATAGAAGGGTTAGAAATAAAATTCACTTATTTACAAACACAGCTTGCAGAGAATGAAAAACGCCTAAATAATGGATCTCATGCAGAAACTCAAACAACATTAGGATCAAAAGAGTCAGAAAACAATGTGAAAGTCGAAGCAAAGCCTGCTGTTGTAGCAAACAATAATAGCAGCAGCCACCCAAGAACAGGCAATTATAATAGTGACAGTGTATCGATAGAGAAGTTCTTTTATTATGGGAATAAAAGGTAATTTGCTTGTTTTAAGTTATTTTTCTTTCTTTTTCTATTTTGATTATATCCCTAAAAATTCACTTGGAGTAACAATCTTCACGTCTTTAAATTGTTTTAATTTTAATAGATGATCGTCACCAGAGATAAGATAACCAGCATTTCCTGCAACAGCAGTTTCAAGTATCATATTGTCGTACATATCTTCGGTGATGATTTCCAATTTACCTGTTATTTCAACCATCGTTGCAATTTCTAAAATTATTGAGACAAATGTTATCTTCTGTTCTTCTGTGAAGTTGAATTTTGGATAATCCATTGCCCTTTGCAATTCGTCAATCTGTTCAGAAGAAGTGACTAATTCAAGTTCTCCATGTAAACATTTTTCAAAAATCACTTTAGGTTTACCTTTCCACCCTAAAGCAGAAATTAGAATATTAGTATCTAAGAGGACTTTTGTCTTGCCCATTTCACTGCCTCATCTACATCATTAGGAGAAACACCTTGTTTTTTAAACTGCTTTTCAATTTCACTGCTTAAGTTTTCAAATTCTGAGTTCACATCAGGTATTTTTACTTTCTTAAACAACACACCACCTTTTATAGGAAAAGGAACAAACCTATCTCCAGAAGCAAAGCCACCTTTCTCCCTAATTTCTTGAGGCACAACTAATTGTCCTTTTGGACTCATTTTAACTAAATCAATATCCATTTTTCTACCCCCTGTTTTACAATTAAACTGTTAAACAGTTAAACTATATAAATGTTTCTATTTTGATTTACAAGTGTTGTTAATAATAATGGTAATTTGGAATGTTTGTCATTAGTTTGTCGTTTTGTTCCTAATATAATAATAGGCAAAAATACCAGAAATCTCCGAAAACTGGCACTGTACTAAAATAGATACTTTAATATATTAGTTCTTACATTAATTCTTACCGAGGTGATTTATTATGGCTCGTCCACGCGGAAAAATTAATGT
>JAGVYH010000005.1 GCA_018303325.1 Candidatus Woesearchaeota archaeon | reverse complement strand
TCATCCATAGGATATATGCCACCAGAAGAGTTTGAAGCAGAGGTTTTAAATACAATTAAGATTTCGTAAACTGGTTGTCAACCAAAAGGGGTTCACTCCGCTTCTTCCAACAAATTTCCGAAAAACAGTTCATGCTTTAAATATCATTTTCGGTTTTTTCTGTTTTTTTGTATTCATTTTCGAAAAATTTACGAAAGTTTCGACGATGGTTATAATAAGGTGTGCAACTATTAATGAAGGTAGTATAAATTAATAATAAAAGAAAAAGAAAGCATCTGCCCAAAAAAAACAGATAAGACGCACACCAATTATATCCTAATCAAGACATATATAAAAAGGTTTTGATTGTGCACAGCCGAGGTAGCCAAATCGGTAAAGGCGTCTGCCTGATAAGCAGGTAGGGCGCACACCAGTGCCCTTGCGGGTTCAAGGCTTTTGAGTGGGAAGTGAATCTCCCGCCCTCGGCGCACATTATTATATCCTCTCTCAAATCTCCCAAAAAATACCACCACATAGGGAAAACTTTAAAAAACCCTGCTTTATCCTATATATTATATGAACAGCTTTCAATTAAGGTCAGGGCTAGTTAATTATGAAACAGACAGAAATCCTGAAGTAACAAGGTATTTATTAGAAACAATTAGAAAGCACCTTGTTCCAACACCACCTAATACTCGTGTAACTGCAAGAATGCCTACTGAATTATTGTATGTAAAGCAATTCACTAAAGCAGCAAGATATCTAATAGATGATACTGAAGGGGAAAAGGTTGATTTAACAGAATTCAACTGGCCAACCCCTACATTATCAATAGAACAACTGCATTTAGTGTACTGGTTCAATCAAAGAGGGGTTGATTTAATAGAAACAAAAAAATATGACACAGAAGAATTAACAGATATATCTGTTCAGATTATGTATGGGCATTTTTTCACAGATAAGGCAGATATTGCTTTTCATCTTGCAAAGAAAAGTGAGCAGCAGACTGATAAACTAAGCTGGGCACTGTTGGCATATACAGATATAACACAATGTATTGACTATTCACAGAAAATTGACCCAAGGCATGTTATTTATCAATATTGTAGAAGAGGCGAAATAGGAATGTTTTTGGGGAAGAATGATATTGATACAAAGAGAAGAATAGATTGGCTTGAAAAAGCATATAATGATTATGTAGAAGCAAAAAATAAAACTACTAAAATTGATCCTGAACATTCTGCATATCAATTAAGTTTTATGGGTGAAATTGCAAAACAAATTGCAGAATTAGTCGAAGAAGTTAGTTTAAAGACGTTCTGGCTGGAGAAAGCATACAAAAATTACACTGAATTTATAGAAAAGGCAGAACAGTTTAATCCTAGACCTGCTGCAGCGACTAGAGGCCATAAAGCAGATATCATAAAACGTATGGCAGATACATTAACAGACACAAAACTAAAATGTACTTTACTTGAAAGAAGCTATGAAGAATATGCTATTGCTGTGGAGATAAGTGAAAAGATTGATTTACTAATCTCAGGATATCAATATGGATATATGGGTGAAAGCGCAAAAAGCATAGTTCTTCTTGTCGATGAAAATTTATTAAAGATTGAATGGTTAGAGCGTGCATATAATTGTCTCATCAAATCTGAAGAAAGAGTCAGAGAAGAAGATAAAATAACTTCAGGATATCAATTAAATAATATGGCTGGTGTTGCTTTAGATCTTGCTAATATTATAGAAGGATACACACTAAAAAAAGCATGGCTTGAGAAAGCATATAATAAATATAAAGAGTCAGGTCAAAGGCTGTCTGAAATTGATAAAAGACATTCAGCATTTTCATGGACATTAAGCGGAGATGTTGCAAAAAGAATTGCAGATATAGAATCTAATTATAATGAAAAAATAATGTGGCTTCAAACAGCTATAAGTGATAATTTAACTGGCGCAGAGAAAGTAAGAGAATTTAATGAAGAGCATTATGCAATGACACAACTCAATGCAGCAAGAGCTGCAGCTGAGCTTTTTGAACTTAATGGAGAGCATTTTATCACTGCTATTTCTTCTTATACAATCTATGCTAATTATTTTGAAGCAAATGTTAAACCTGAAAATATCAGACTTTATCAGCGTGTAATACGGGAAATTGAACTGCTAAAAGAAATCAAAAGAAACGTAACTCTAAGAAAAGACAAAGGCAATGGAAGATTACACTACAAAGGATACGATGCGGTATATGAAGATAAAGGATTAGAAGAATTTCAAAGACGACAAAGAGAAAAAATAAAAGATGGGGACACAAGGCACAACCGAAGAAAGGGAGTATTTAGAAAATTAAGAATAGCAGGGATGTTTGAAGAGTAAATCCCCTTACAAAGTTTATTCAAATTCACTCAAACGCTGCATGTTCAATCTTCTTTGCAGAAGGAAAATAACAGCTTGTTAAAAATCTGCTGTCATCGCCTTTATACAAAAACGTGCCGCCATTATGATTAATAAGGTGTTTTCTTCTGATAAAAACAGCGTCGTCAAACAATCCGCCTTTACAGGGAGTATATGCAGCAATAACAAATTTTCCTGAAGGAGTTAATTTTGATGAAGAATTATCTCCTCTTGATAAATCCTGTCTTGAAGAATGCAGTTCTGGAGAATGTAGTTTTGAAGAGGATAGTTTTGAAGAATAAAAAGAAATGCTCTCATCATTCCATAATTCAAGATAAGGAAATTCTACTAAATGCATTGTTTCTTCAAGACCATATCCATCTGCAGCATTGAAAGTAAAAGGAACATCTGGCATTTGCCCTTTGAAATATTCTAGAAACTCAACAATTAGTTTTATTTTGTCAATCTCTTCAAAACAGTTCCTATCCTTAATATTCTCCAACAACCAATTATTTGGATAATTTTTTGGATTATAATTCGGCTTATACCTAAATTTAAATCTCTCACCAAGAGAGCCATACTGGTCAAAATGTATTCCGCAAAAGCCAAGGTTAGACACAGTTAACTTCAATTGTTCTGTAAAGTGCTCTTTCCATCTCTGAGAAGAAGGATCAACAACAGAAACTAATGCACGCTGAGGATCATTATCAATACAAAACCATTCCTGAACAAATTCCTGAGTTTCCGGAACAAACCTAAACAATGCATCTTCTAATCCAACAGCAGTATAATTTGGTGAAACACCATATACAGGAATATAAAACCAGCTTTTTCCGTTAATTTTCTGGATTTCATCAATATATGCTTCAAGTGTATCTCTTCTTATCTGCCTGCCTAATGGATCTTTCCATTCTTTTTTATTGAAATCAAATGGAATTTCATATCTTTCCATGCAGTCATAGAATTGGAAATGAATTATCCCTGAATCATTAAATAAAGCATTAACTCTTTCTCTTGCTGTTTGCGGTTCAATATCAAATATGCTTAAAAAACCATAATCATTGATGGAGTGAATTTGTTCTGTCATAAGAAAAGGGAATACTGCGTGATTTAAATGGATTATTAAAAAACTATTTAAAACCATCCCGCCTTCTTTACAAATATCATGCCATTACACCAATTTGAAAAAGACAATGTCGAGCTTGTTGAAGTAGTCAATCTTCCATCAATTTTGGGCAAAGATACAAAATTCTTCTTATTCAAACGTATCAACGAATACATCTCTGTTCTTGCAAAAGGCGATGTGTTCAGAAAAGAAAATGTGCTTTGCAGAATACACAGCGAGTGTATGTTTGGAGATATTTTTGGAAGCAAAAAGTGCGACTGCGGAGAGCAATTGGCTAAAGCAAAACAGTTGATTGCAAATGAAGAGTATGGAATTTTATTTTATCTTGCGCAGGAAGGCAGAGGCATTGGATTGATGAACAAAACAAAAGCATACAAACTTCAGGAGCAGGGTTATGATACTGTCGAAGCAAATATGGAGCTTGGCTATGTTCCAGACCTGCGGGATTACAATGCATGCGCAGTTATACTCAAAGATTATTTTAAAATAACTTCTGTCCGCCTTCTGACAAACAATCTGAAAAAATCTGCGCCGTTAAAAGAAAAAGGAATCAGCGTCGTGCTAATGCCAATTAAAATAGAGCCAAATGAGCATAATAAAACATATCTGACTACAAAAAAGGCAAAGATGGGGCATAAAATATAAGATAGTATTAACTTTTCTTAAGTAATAACAAAAGAGAAAGACTTATAAACCAGTTATAATCACCATTGTCTAATTCTGACTTTAACTTTTCCATTGAGGTCAACAAATGCAAGCACAACAAGTTCAAATAACCCAATTTTATGCTCAAGAAGCTTATGAGCCGCTTAAAGCTGGTGTGCCATACAAACCGCAGAAGTTTTATGCAGATGTAAAACTAGAAGAGCCAGTGGGAATAGAAGAGCTTGTAGATTATATTGTAGACAAATTGAAAACAGCGACAAAAAATGAGTGTATCAACGCAAAGAGAATACCAGGCGGAGCAAAATTTTCTTTTATTGATTATATGATTAAAGAAGCAGGTTATACCCCGCATAGAAGTGATATTCACGACAAAACAGAGGGTGATAATAGCTTCCCAAAACTCGAAGCAAGGCCAGACAGAACATTATTGTATATTTCAGGCAGTATGCTTCCATCTGATTATTACCATATCGAAGGATATCCATCATATGAAACAGTGAGAGTTTTAGCGAATGTATTAAGAGGAGAAGGGATTAAAGAATCAAAAACAGAATTAAAAAAAGAAGAAGAAAAGATAGATAAAAAAGAAATAAAGAAAAGAAAGAAATAAAAAGATAGATAAAAAAGACAAAGAAAAAATAGTTAAAGAAAGAAAAAAAGTAATAACCAAAGAAAAGTAAAATTTAAGGTGAGATTAATGCCAAAGGCAGATTTTGTTGTGAAAATACAAAACAATACACTGTTGATTGACCCGTTTGCCAGAAGCAGTGTAAACAGCGACGACAGAAATGTAAGTATAGACATATTAACAAATGAGCTTTATGTGGAATTGTCTGATTATATCCCTGCTGAGCAGATTAGATTCTCATTAACAACAGGAAGACCAATTGAGGAGTTAGACGAGGCAACAGCGAATGAAATGTATAAAGTGTTATGGTATATCTTTCCGCATGTTGAAAGAAAAGTAAGTGAATCAAAAATACATGGCGCATATGGATTAGACAGAGCGCAACTGGAAAAGTTAAAAAAATCATTGTCAAAGATTTTGGCGGAAAAAGATGCTTATCTAAAAGAAAAATTTCCTCAACAGGATAGTGATAATGACATACTGAGAATAGACAGCGATATGGGCAGAATGGAATATCACGGACAGCAGAATAATGCACATGTATTTTTTTTGAATTATAAAGATAAGCATACTTTTACAGTCAGACTTGAACCAAAAGGAGAAGAAGGTGTTTATTTATTAACTTCTACTGCAATGCTTTCCGGCGCAAACACACCACATTTCAAATCAGAAAGATATGTTGACATAACAAGAACACATATTGAAGATGAGATTGGCAGAGAAAGAAACAGCTTGGAAAGAGCTACAGATCATGCAACTAAAAACTTCTGGGGTTAAGAGAGGATTATATTTATTTAACTGATTTATTAGTATTTTTCTTCCGCTCACAATCCGTTTGTGGGACGAAGTCCACCGTGTAGGCACGGACACTAATTTTTGTATATGTAACTCCGTGCATACATTCGTGGACTTTAACAATATTGATACGAATATTAAAGTCCACCGCTATCTCATGATTTATTTAATGTTTTTTGAAAGTGAGTATATAAAAAATTAAATAATAAATTAATAAGAAATAAACTAATTAATAATCATGAGACGGGTGGCTTCGCCCATGAACTAAAAATAATTTATTTTAATTTGCATACTGCAACAGCAAAGTTTTTTTCGTCGTGAGACCAACTAGTTATAAGTTAATTAGTCATCATACTCAAAGTGTATACGGCGCGCGTGTGTTAGAATAACGGGGATTGCATCTTGCTTCTATACCTGTTCCTTCCTGCAGATATTCTCTCAAAACATCTAAACCATTCTTAACTATTTCGTCTCCTTTTAATTGATAAGCAATCAATGATTCTTGGGTATCCCCTTTTTGCCTTAAAAAAAACTGTTCAAATGCAAGCTGAAGAACCCTAACTGTTAAATCTGTGTTTCTGTGCGCAAAAGAAAGTTGAAATACAGGCACATCAACACCACATTTTGGTCTTGCTTTAGGAAAAAAAAGATGATAATCTGGTTTATAACCAATCAGCAAACCGTTATTGCCATCACTCTGAAACACACAAGACCCTATTCCCATAGAATGTTTAGTTAATTTAGATTTTCTGTATTGTCTTGGCAATTCTTTTATAAAACTGGTTACATGATCATCACAATATTTTTTAGTATGACTTGGGCTTAAAAATTGTAAAGGGTCTGTATCCACTTCTTTTGGTATTAATTCTAAATATAATTCTTCATGTGTGGTTGGCATCTTTGTTCACCTGATTTTATCTTTTTAATATTTTTACCTGTATCCTTGAAAAAGGATTAATGAATCTTATTTAAATATTGTTGTTATAGAAAATCTATCTCAAGAAAGAATGAAAAATTAAGTCATATAATAGTATAGGAAGAAAAGTTCCAATTATCTATAAATTTTTTGGAACTAAAGTTCCTAATTTTAGGAAGAAAAGTTCCTAGTTGGACATTTTCTCACGAAAGAGGTGTTTGTTATCTTCTATCTCATTAATAATCTTGAACTTAATTCATGGACATATCTAATTACTTCGTCAACAATCTTTACAATTTCTTCTTGTGGTTTATATTTCAGATGCCTTGCTAATTTGCCAGCATTTAAACAGTCATTATGGTGCATATGTTCTTCAGTACAGCCATAAATAAATTTATCAGCATCTATGCATCTTTTGGATTGTTCATATTCTTTAGAAGAGCTGCCATAAATAATTGTGCATAGTTCTGCATTAATAACTGGTGGAATATCTATATAACTTACAAGCTTAGTTGTTTTGACAGGAGACCTCATATTTGTATTTTCTCCTGCGCCCATAAAAATAATCTCTGCGCATGAGCCACTACTTATTATGTTTAAGAGATATGTATTGTTAATACTGATTCCAACTATTCTTTCAACATTACCATCATTTGTGCTAACAGTAATATTGTTTCTACCGTTTATGCCAATGGCAGTTAAGTAAGCAACATTTCTTAAATAATTAATATTATTATCGCCTTTAAGCCCCATCACAATTATTTCTTTAACCTGTTTATCTTTCCCTTTTTTAATATCACTATCACACCCACTTAATTCTTTAACCTGTTTATTTTTCTCTTCTTCAACACCACCACCACATCCATTAAATATATTATCTCCACGTAAATCCGCACCAACTAACCTAGACGCATTTTGTATAAGACGACAGATATCATTACCTCTTAAATTTTGTAAAAATATCTCATCTACATTATTTGCACCAAAAAACAAATAATCAAATTTGTTACCCTTGCCATTAATATAAATTCTTGTCCTCTTGCCGTGCGATTGATTTTTTTCTGTAACAATTTGCGCCAATACCCCTGTAAACACACCTAGTGCAACCTTTTTGTCCTCAGAATAATCAGAGTTAAACTTACAGAAGACAACATCTTCTATAGTTTTCTCATCAATACGCACATCAGCTAATTGTTTAGATAATTGCCAATATATTCTTGATGAATATTCAGCGAAAATCTCATCAAAATAATCTACGTCCATGTAATCCATTACTTCATCTATAGGCTCCTGTATAAAGGCATCTGCCAATGCTAATACTCTTTCTAACGAAGTCTCTTGCCTAACTTTAATGTTTCTTGGCTCGTCAATTTCTCCTAACCCGCCAAATCCTGATAAAGGGGTTTGTCCGTCTGTCATTTTATTTCCTCTCTAAACCTCCTTTTAGGGCTTTTGGTCTTAATGCGTAAAGCTCATCGGCAATCCTTAGCACTTCTTGGTATGGCTTGCCTGATAATTGCTGTGCAAGAGTTACTAGTTCATTATCTTCTGGGATGGAATGACTACCATGCCTATAATCATCTTCGTTATCACCATAAGGTTCATTTGTCTTGACAAACCGATTGTTAAAACCATAAATTACTTTTGTAATCTCACCATGTATATTACGCCCTAATAGTATGTTTCCTTTAACATTAGCTATAATTAATTGTTCTACCAAACCACTGCTAAAACCACATTGTGTTAATACTTTATCACCAATTAAATCAACACAGATTAATTGTGATATTTTGCCATGAGATGCAAGACCTCTTAATGATTCGTCACCTCTGCAAGATACACATATTAACTGGTTGATATATCTTAATGAAGGGTATGAAGACCTGTAATTTGCAAATTGTCCAAACGAATTATTTTGTATGGAAACCACAACATTAGCTTCACCATGATAATCACATATACCACTAAGAGCATAGTCACTAACAATGTCAGTAACGACTAAACGATTTATGTACCCATTGCAGCCAATATGCTGACAAATACCCCACCCTTTAAAATTTTGAATAATTAATTCGTCTACAAGCCCAGCATAAGAAAATAAATATGGAAATGCATTTCCATTACCATCAATATGAAGTATTGTTCTTTTTCCTTTCTGTTGGTTTTTTTTGGTTAACACATGAAGCAAAGCCCCAGTATATACACCCAACAAGCTTGATTCAACTAAATCTAAGTCAAGAAATAGATTAGAAAATATAAATCCATTGATAGTCTCTTCGTCGATATCAAAATCTATCTTTCTTTCTAATTGAAGAAATAATGGAAAGTAAATTTCCTTAATTATTGATTGCGGACAATTGATATCGTTGTTACTTATTATTTTTTTGTAAGGAAATTTGAATTGATGTAGACACTTACTTTCAATTTCAAGAAGTTTCTCTAAAGCAGATGTTACCCTAACTTTAATGTTTCTTGGCTCGTCAATTTCTCCTAACCCGCCAAATCCTGACGATAAATTGTTGTTCATTTTGACCTGTGTTTAGATTATTTAATTTTTTAGAAATGTAGTTCTAATACTTTTATAGCATCAGTATAACTTTTTCCTTGCAAACTTTTCAGTGTATTTATAGCATCGCCAGTTTTTGTCTCCTGCATCCATCTTTGATATTTTTTTAAAACTGCTTGGTCAATATGAACACTACCATCATACTGGTTTAATTCTTTCGCATTAATTTTAGTAATGTCAACCTTTTCAAACATATCCATCATACTTGCTAAAGAATCATCACTTGATATGTTTATTATACCACCAATAGACACGACATAAAGAGTGTTTATACTGCCATTTCTTGCGGTGACATCACCTAAGTTAACATTGCCGTTTTCATTGACTATAAAAACATAGTTTATTTTTCCCTCCGCCGCAAGTTTGTTTGCAATATAATTTCCGTTTGCGTTTATAATATAACAATTTCTAATACCTGCATTTTCTGAACGCTCTGAAATCCTAGACGCGATATAATCGCCATAACAGTCGATTATAAATAAATTCCAAATATGGCCATTAACTCCCGCACAGGTTCTATCTCCAGATATATTCAGCACAGCTATGGTTTTTGCTCTTTTGTCAAGAGAATTGCTTATATTATAGCATATGTTATCCCCTCTAAAATTATCAACAACAAGAGTGTCAACTGCCCTTGCATGAGAAAATAAGTAATCAAATTTGTTTCCTTGACCATTAATATAAACAATTGTTCGTTTACCTTCTTCTGTGTTTCTTTTTGTCAATATTTCCAGTAAACATCCTGTAAATAGTCCTAATGCCGCAGAATAATCTTCTTGATAATCAGTGTTTGCCTTTGCTAAAATAAACTCTTTTAAATCAATCTCTGTAAACTTAATATTTCCCAATAATTGAGTCAATCTTTCATAAAAAAATTCATAACCACCCCGGAATCTGCCAAATTCTACTAAAACGTTTTTACGCCATCCTTGTGTTTCATGATGAATTAATTTTGTTTCTGCTTCTAATAATTTTTCAAGTGTAGTTTGTTCTCTAATTGTAATACCTCTCGCTTCATCAATATCCCTTAAATCATCGAATAATCCGTCTGTCATGCAGTGTTGTCCATTTGCTGTGGGTAATGGTTTATCTGTCATGCGATGTATTCCATCTGCCATGCAGTGTATTCTGTCTGTAATAGGATGTACCATTTTATTTATCCTCTGTTCTCTCAAAAAACATTTCAGGAGCTATAAGCTTTAATGCGGAAAGCTCGTCAGTGATTCTTAAAACGTCCTGATAAGACTTGCCCTGCATACTTTTTATCACATCAACAATTTCATTTAATTTATGCTCTTGCATGATTCGTTGATATTCTTCTCTTGCTTGGTTTCCTATTACAAGTTTTTTACAACATAATTTAGTTGGTGTTACATCTGTTTCATTATCACAAAGCACTTCTTTAACATTTTCATATTCTTCGCCGATAAAATTTGGTGGAGCTCTATTTGTATCTTGTCCATCAGGTTCAATTTTGTATCCTAGTCTCTTTTCGTACATTTTAATTATGTCCCTTTTTAATTCACAATCAAACGAATAATTTATTATAGCCTCTCTCTTTTCATCATCACAGCCAATGTAAAATAAAGCCTCTTCTCCTTTAACAGCTATTGCTATAAGTTTGCCAATTCTTCCATTTTTAAAACCAATATGAGATAAAGCATTTCTAGCAGTAATTTTATTACCTACAACAACCTCAACATGGCCTTCTTCACTAGCAATAAAAGAAAGGGCGCCAGTCTTAAATAAAGCATGTTTTTCGTTATTTATATTAGTTATATTATCACCCATTACCAATTTTATATTTCCTTTCTTATTCGCAGCATAACTCAATGCACCATATCCTTTAATATTTATACCATACAATAATTCAATATTCCCTTTCCGAGTACCAGAGGAAGATAAAGCGTTATCACCTGTTATATTAATACCTATTATCATCTCCCCTTTACCACCGTCATTGCATATTGCGCTTAATACATTCTTACCAATAATACCATAACCACAAATCAAACTAATATTACCTTTATTACTGCATATATTATAGAGCGCATTATCACCTTCAATATCAAATCCAAGCACATATTTTACATTACCGCCATTTTTTCCAATTGAAGATAATGCACTTATTCCTTTGATGCCTACACCCAAAACAAGACTTACATTACCGCCATCAGTTCCTATCTCAGCTAAAGCATAATTTCCTTTAAGATTTAAGCCAACAACCTGATTGGCAACACCACCATTTGAGCCAATATTAGTACAAATATAATCCCCAGAAAAATTTTCAACTATTAATTCATCTACTGTTCTTGCAAAGGCAAATAAATAATCAAAACTATTACCACTTCCATTAATATAAAATCTTGTTCTTTTTCCTTGTGCTTGATTCCTTTCAGTCATCAAACTAAGTAAAAAACCAGAAAATACCCCACAAACAAGTGAGTCTCTGTCATAATTATTCGTTCTAGCCAGTATATATTCAGTAAGATCTTTTTCTGAGAATTCAACAGGTTCCAATTCTTTTGTTAAATAAGAATAAATAGAGGATAACATTCCAGATTCTAAAAACTCTTCTGAATCGTCATTAGGTTGTTTATTTAATAACTTATCTATTCTCTTTGAAAATTTGTCAATTAATATATATCTTACTACGTGCAAAAGAATTCCTTGTTCTATATTAATGAGTTTTTCAAGAAGAGTTTGTTCTCTAACTTGAATATCTCTCTGTTCTTGAATTCCGCTTAAATCTGATAATAGTCCAAATAATCCATCTGCCATTTTGTTTGCATTCCTTTATTTACTTCCTTATATTCGTTGTGTATAAACTCATCATCCTCTCAACATCATCATTTGTTCCTTCGCCCCTATATACTTTTTCAAGCAATTTTTTTCCTTGTGAGCCTTTCTTGAATTTAAAAACCCACTCGACAATTTCAGATATTGTTCCGTCTCTTATTATCGGCTTTTCAGCATTTCCATCAACTCCTTCTCCACCATCAACTCCTTCTCCTACTTTGTCGTCGTTAATATCATCCACTTCTGCATCCTCTTCTACAGCATCTTTATTATCAAACAAACTTAACTGTCTGCTGCCTTTATGCTGCGCTTGATAATTCGCCAATTGCTCCTGCTGCTCTTTCGTCGGCAATCCAAAGAATTTCTCCTGCATTTCTTCTAAATTATAATCATATTTTAACAATTCGCCCTGTCTAACCTGATGTTCAGCCATTCTTGGTATATATCTTTGCGTTGCTCTGGCAGAATAATCTGTATGGTCTCTTTTGGCCTCTCTTTTGTATTCTACTTCTTCGTGCATGATTTTCCCGTCTGCAAGAAGCCTTGCCCTTTCAGTAAGATAAGTCAGAGCACCGCGAATATCGTCTTCAACAACAATCTTTTTCAGAAAATATTCATAAAATGCCTTCTCAAATATGCATCTTTCGCCTTTGTTTGAGGCATAATCAGCAATGCCATGCATCATAAACTCTCCATTGATACAGCATGCAAATCTGCCTTTTGTCCCTGATAAAAACCGTCCTTTGCCAACAACCACGCCAAGTTTATTGTCGACAATCCTCTCTAAAACCCCGAGAGATTTATCAGGTGCGTTATCAGATGCATTATCAACTGCGTTATCATGGATATTCGCAGGCAAAATAAATATCTCCTGCTTCATATTAATTGGTTTATATGCTCTCAACAGCTCTCCAATTCTTGCAATCGCATCCTTTACTCTTGCTCTATATTTTTCCAACTCTTTGCCAGAAAAACCTAAGTCAAACTCTGCTGCAAAAAGCGTTTCTGTTGCCATACCATCAACCATTTTAAACAAAGGATATTCGCAAATTGCCTCGATTGCTTTAAGTAATCTGACTTTTTTTCTTGCGTTTAATATGCCTGTGTTGATTGTTCCATTTGTAGTTTGTGTGCTTGTGTCATGTAAAATATTAGATATATTATCTGTTGTGATAAAATCAATACAATCATAAATATCCTTAACTTCCTGCTCATTTTCAAACATCTCTCTAAACGCTTCAGCAAACGGAAAGAAATAGACTAAAATACCGTCGTAAATGCCTTTTTTTGCATTTAAATTTTTATTTGTCTGTTTTTCTGAACTTTTTACTGTTTTTACAAGCAAGTCTTCAGAATTTTCATGTTCCCATATAATTTTCTGAATCTCATCATAAAAATAATCAATTTTATCGAAATCTTCAAAACTAACTTCATTTAACTTTACACCTACTCTCTTTTCTTGTTCTTTTTCTTGTTTCTCTTTTTGTTTCTCTCCTTTTTTCTTTTCTTTATTTTCTTCTTGTCTATTTTCTTGTCCGTTTTCATATCTTTTCACAACAGTTATCCTCGACGTCCTTATTTCATCTCTTGGAAACGTCTGCTTATGCCGTAAATTCCATCCGACCCAATAATCTTCTCCTAATGTTTTCTTTGATGTTACATCAATTCTTGCTGGCAGAGAATAAAATACGCGTGAAAGCAGTATGTGCTCTTCTTTAAGCGCCTCTCCTATCATATAAGATTTCATGCTATCCTGCGCAGCATAATAAAGAATGTCAAATGCATCCTGCATGCTTCCTTCTTCTGCTTTCCTCGTCTTTAGGGCAAGCTCGTCATGCGTCATTGTTTTTGGCGAAGAAATGCCAGTAACATGGGTAAAAACTGTGTCAAGCCTGTTATTGTGAAGATTCATGTAATGCTGCGCATAGCCAGAAGGGTCAATATCAATTCTCCCCGGCAAAATTCGAAGTACTTTAAATCCGCCTGGAATTTGCGCGAGAAATAACGGCGCTGCTCCGTCAACACCAGGCATAAACCCGCCTTCCAATGACTCTGATTTCTCGTAGTCAAACTTCAGCTGGTTGTGGCCATAACAAAACAAAGGATTTATTCTCCCAAATAGCTCATTAACAACAGGAATAATCTTTTTTCTATCAACTTTTATAATTTTGACTCTTCTTGCATCCCCGCATTTTATATCTTCTATTTTTTCTGCGCCATTTCCTGCGCGGTCTGACATTCCTGGAATTTTAACGTCAATAAACTCCATGCCGCAATCAAGCGAGGTGACAACATAATTTTCATTTATGCCATTTGCAGTTATGTCATTTATATCAAGATTAATTAAAGAATCAGCAGTTATTCTCTCGTCTTTATTTGCGTCGAGAATTGTTTCTATCCCTCTGATGAAATCGCGCCTGTCCATCCATTCAAGTTCTCTTGCATCAAAAGGGGTTTTGTATGCATCAACTAAACCCAAAAATCTTTTTTTCAAAGATTCTTCTGGTTCATTTGCCAATTCTTCCTGCACCCGAACTTTCTGCCAGTTATGAGTCTCAATATCATTTGCCAAACCTTTTGCTTTAAGAATAGGCTCAACAGGAACTCTTTGTTTTTTCGCAATTGTTCTTGTAATTGTTCGTGTAGTTGTTCTTGTTTTTCCGCCAACGACATCACCCTCTTCATCAACACCACTATCTTTAACACCACCACCTTTAACACCACTACCTTTAACACCACTATCTTTAACACCACCATCTTCACTAAATTCAATAATCCCAAAAGGAAACCTGAAAGAATATTCCTGTAATCTTCGCACGCTGTTGTATCTGCTGTCAACCAAAAATTCTTTTGTCAGATATATCTGCTGCTCAGAGGAATCTAAAAAAGGAGCAACAAGATGAAAAGTATTGTAATTCCCCCTTGAATATGGCCCTTCTATCCTTATTCTGCTGTCAATATCAGTTAAAAATTCCTGAAGGACTTCTTTTTTTCTTTCCAGCGCAGCAAGCTTTTTTGAAATGCCGCTCTTTTTCGTTCTTTTTTTGTTTCTAGAAGATGATATTTCGGCTAATGTCTCGTCAAGAACAGTTTGATAAGTTTTCTTTATATGCTCTTTATAGACGTCAACACTTTTCTGCAATTCTTCACGTGTGATTGTCCTTGAAAGCCTAGTGGGTATTCTGTGTTCATGGCGAAGTAGAGTAACTTCTGGATTTCCAATTTCACTTATATTCCCAATCCCACTTATATTTCCAATTTCACTTATATTCTCAATCCCACTTATATTTTCAATCTCACTCGAACTACCATTTGCATTAGTACTACCATCTACATTACCTGTACGCTCGTCGTAATTCCAAATAACAGCGCTAATCATTGAGTTTAGCTTTGCCTCTAATGTTCTCTCAGGCCTTAAAAAAGTAAGGAATTTTACCATTGAAGAGGAAGAAAAGCAATAAGATTTATAAATGTAACCATACTTTTTACCCACAGTGGCAGAAGTTGACAGCATTTTCACAATAAAGCAATTGTACTCAAATATTGAAATTGCAAGAGCATTTCTTACAGCGAGAGGAGTAAATGAACCTGCATTGCTCCTTGAATACTTAAAAAACAGCGGTGGATTAAGAGTAACCGCTTCCAAAAAGAGTTCTTCACAGAAAAGCATTTCAGGAAAAATATGCTTGGAAGATGTTTTAACCGCTGCCTTTGTTGAAGCAAACGACCCAAAAAAAGTTGGCAGGCTGAATAAATACAAAATGCACGGCGAGGTTTTACTCGATGAATTAAAAAAACATGGCGAAAAAAACAATAATAACCATTTTCACCAAAAGATTCCTATTCTTGTGAATGGTCTGTGTGTTACAGATTACAGAAGCGGGAGAAAAAGCGGCGTTGACCCTTACTCAAACTCGCACCTTTTTTCGACGCTGTTTATTGAGGCAGTAAGCCAATTGTTTCCTTTTGAATTTCTTGACATGTTTAGGCTTGTATACGTGCAGCCTGTTCCGTATATACAAAAGTTAACCCTTAAGGAGAATCACAACGTTAAGGATGATCATAGCAATGATGGCACTCAAGATTCTGAGCAAGATACAGAACCTAAAATAATTGGTTTAGAAGATATCTTAAGAGACAGAATTGAGATAGAGATTAACCAAAGAATGCTGCTAAATAATACCATTGGCTTTGGAACACTTGTTAAATTTGACGACGTCATGCCAAAAAGAGGAAATTCTGTTTATGACCCTGCATTGCTTTCTTTGAAATCAGTAGAGCAGGTTCTAAAAGCATCCCCTAACTTATTGAGTGAGGATGCAGCATTTAACGGCGTTATTGACTTAGACAGGTATTTAGAGCTAAAAAGATATGAAATTCATCTTAACACGCAGGTTATGGCGATAAAATTTGCGCATCTGCTTGACTTAATCTTTCCACACATTATAAGCACAATGAAAGAGTACGGCATCAGTGGGATTCCTCTATACATGGAGAAAACATCTGACAGCGCGAGAATCATTGAAAATACATTGGCATATTCAGAAACTCCGCTGAGATTTCATTTTGTCGGCGGTGAGCAGGGAATACTTGCAAGTACGCCTGAGTTAATGCCGTTTATGGGAATCTGTCATCCTACTGCAATAGGAAGATTAATTGGATTTATTGAGAATGTTTACATGACGTGGTCAAAGCGTTTTGTTAAAAGCGCAAAAAGAGTGAGAATGGAATCAAAAGATATAGTTAATGTTGTCCGTTATCAATCTGTTGACGAGTATCCTTTTTTTCTTCTTGAAAATGGAACAAGAGATAAGCATCCAAACATGCATGATTTAGCAGGAGCCATTCTTTCTGGCGATGAGCAAAGGCACGTGAGAGAATTTGCATATACCCACAGAATTGGCTTTTCAAGAATAGAGCCAAGGATTGTGGAGCTAATGACGAGGGATACCTCAATTTATTGCGGATTAAGAACATTTAACAAAACAAACAGGAGATGGCTTCAGGAGCTTGAAGGAAAAAGAATTGTAACACCAGACATGATTCATGGATTCTTCGAAATGCCGTCGATAAAAAATGCGAGAGCAAGTGAAATAAGAGAAGAAGCGCATGAACCAAAAGGGAGGGACAGCCCAGATGCTGTAAGCAATAGTGCAAATATTCAAAGAATAAAAAGTGACTTTAGGGGCTCTGAATTCTCATTGCCAACATGCCCGAAATTAGACAGAACATGGTTTGCCCTGTATGAAAAAGGAGGGTTTAATGCAGAAGGTTCTTTCGCTGAAGGTTTTTTCGGCGCTGAATGTTCTCTTGATACAGGATGTTCTATAGAAAAGATAGTTACTTCAATGCCAAGAGAAAAAAGAAAAGCGTTTTTAAGAGAGCAGCTTTCAAAAGAAGCGCAGGATGTTGTTGATGAATTTTTTAGAACACATACGCCGGAAATGGAATCAATATTTGCAATCAGAGGCACAGCAATACACAAAGTCTCGTCAACACCATTGGAAGGATTAGCGCATTATGAAACATTAAGAAAAGCAGGCATTGAACCAAGAGCATCTGACTGCTATACAGAAACACCATTCTTGCATACAATCACACAAAGGGATTTATATTATCTAAAAAGCAATACAGACTTAAAGCACAGAATAATCAAGCCATTTACTGTATCTATACATCCTGATGCATATTTTTTCCTTGAAAGAGAAGATACATTGTGTGATGGAGAGAGTGTTGATAGAAATGGTGGTAATAGCGACGGAAAAGTAAATACTGATGGAAAAATAAATATTAACCGCGCTATAACTAAAAACTATGATCTCATCATCATTGATACAAAAACAAATAGGGTAACTCCTTATCCTGAACATAAATATTTATTGCAGACATTTTTTTACGGATGGCTGATCAAGCATATTGTCGAGGAGGAATTGGGCGACAAAGTCAATAATACCCATGTGAAAATAAATAATATTTACACTGTCTTAAACAAGAATGCATTTTACCGCGGATTCTACAATAAGGGTGACACTAAAAAAGAAGAGCCAATGCCTCATGCAACTTACAGGGAGCAGAAATTCTCGCCGATAACCTTGTTCACACCCGACGACATCATTCATGATGTTATATTAAACATGCTGGTGAATATAGTTGAAGAAAAAGAAGGTATACAGCATGGAGCTATTTGTTTTGCTGACTACAAATCACAGCAGGAAAAAAAAGGAAGATGCGAGAAATGTTATATGGAGCATCAGCTGGTGTGCAAATTGCTGAAAGAAAAAAGTGAAAGGGAAGACGAGATAAGCAGATTGACGATATAATATTTAGTTATTTTTTTAGTTCCAAGGCGCAGCCAAACGTCTCATGATTATAATTTAGTTTGTTCTTTTAGAATAGAACGATTAAAAAAACGTAATAAATTCATGAGACGGTTGACTGCGTCCTTAGTACATGTTGAGAGCGGTAAAAAAAATAAGAATATTAAAAAACTAGAAATTAGCTAGACAAATACATTTAATTTAGAACTATAAAGACATAACTTTTTAAATTCTTATTGATTACCCGCATAAATGAAACGCAGTGATGCCTTAATAATGAGAGGGTTATTATCAATCTTTTTCATAGCGATTATAATATTCGCAAGATACGCAATTCTTACACAGACAACAATCTGGCTTTGGGACTTGAGCATTACCTTTGCTCTTGCTTGTTTTGTTTACTTATTTAGAAGAAGACTGCAACTGAGCACAGCGTTATACTTTTTTTTCCTATTTGCATTATTTCTCCATGATTTAGGCGTCTATGGAATGTATACAACTTCTTTTATAGGATTAAATTATGACAATTACACGCATTTTTTTGGAAGTTTTGCAGTGGCAATGATTTTATTTAACTGGATTGAAAAAACAAAATCTTGCAAAGTCATTAAGAATTGCAAAGCCAGCAAAGTTTGCACTAAAACCACAACACATCTCGAATATAAACAACACATATCTCACAAAAAATTAAACATTGGAACAATCTGCTTTATCACAATATTAATGGTTTTGGGCATTAGTGCAATCCATGAATCTATTGAGTTTTTAGGCTACAATTATCTTAATGCAGACGGGCCAAATCTTTTTTTCCCTGGAAATGCTCCTGTGGCAAGTTTAACTAATAAAATGCCAAGTTTAACCACCCTGCCAACTTTAACCGCAGCAGATATTGGAACAAGCGGCTCTTACCAGAACACAATGATTGACATTATTTACAATGCTGTCGGCGCTGTTGCGGGTTGTGCTGTGATGGGCTTAAGGAGATTATGTTGAATTAGTTGGCGACAATAGTAACTCATAACAATATCCACAAGTCAAATCTTAAAAACCAAGATGATGTGATGCGTTAGGTTTGTCATCTACTAAATATGGACATTAGAAATTATGTTGGTGAGAATATTAGGATCAAACTTAACCAAAAACTTAACCAAAAACAAGTCATGCTGTTTGAATTAGTTTTTTTTGGTGTATTTATTGTGCTTCTGATGATATACACGTTATTTATGCAAAAATATTCATGGATTGGTGATGCAATTATCACATCATTTATTATTTTATTTTTTTATATGGTTAGGAATGTTCTAAAGATTACCCCTTTACTTTTCTCAATATTAATATTTGCTATGATGATACACAATTTAGGAGTGTTTGGTTTTTATTCAGAAGAGTTTTTTGGTCTAACTTTTGATCATTACACACATTTTTTAGGAAATTTTGCCTTGTCATTAATTTTTTTTAATTGGTTTTGTAGTTTTTCCAATATGAAAAATAAAATAATTAGCTTATGCATCCTAACAATGTTTTTCACATTAGGAATTGGAGCAATGCATGAAACAATAGAATTCTTAGGATATGTGTACCTTGAAGCAGATTTTGCAAATATGCTGTATCCTGGAAATGCACCACTGGCATTATTAGCGCAAAATGAAATAAATAATAGTATGGACTATTTTAACACAATGATTGATATTATTTACAATGCTGTCGGCGCATTGGCTGGGTGTGTTGTGATGAGTACAACCATACTGCTAAAATCTGATTTTTCCACCAGTGTATTCACTGGTGGTCAAGTGGAAAAATCAGGGTTAAAGAAAACCGACCCGAGCCGTAGGGCGAGAATGCCACCAGTCTATAGTCACGGACATTAATAATTGAATATAAAATTCCGTGACTATATTCGTGGACTTTAACAATATTGATACAGATATTAAAGTCCACCACTATATTGACTGTTGGTGGTCGGTTTTCTTTTTACAAACAAACACTAAATAGTGAAATATACTGGAACTAAAGTGTGAAACAATTAATCACCAAACAGTAGATAAAGACAAAAAATTTATAAATACTTCTCAGTTCTGAGCTAACTTGTAGGGAGATAATAGTGAGGAGAATAAATTTGAGCGACAGAAGTGTCGGATTTAAATTCAGCAATATTGCTGTGTATATACTAAGAAACATTGTTCCGACACATATACATATTGCCGATGTTTACACACCCTATTGTTTTTTGCATCCTGAAAGATTAACAATTGAAAGAAAAAGAGTAAGAATAACAGATAAAGGTGAATCATTTCTTGAGGAAAGCACAAAAGGAATAATACATAATGTCGTCAGAGAAATAGATTACAAGCATTTTGAAGAGTTTGTTAAAAAATACAGTAAAACACCGCAGGGAGAATAAAATGCCAAAAAAAGCAATGCTGGAAAGACAGGACAAATCTGGCCATGAAGTAAATGGCGCAAAACAGATTGTAATAATTGATGGTATTACTCATCTTGGCAGAACTTATGAAGTCAAAGACCACCATGCCAGGAAAACCCCACAGGCATTACACGACGCAACAATTGCAATATTTATTGAATGCGAAGGTGTTTCAAGAAATCATGCAGTTGTTTACCCGCCAGATGATAGAATGTCTACTTTCTCAATTCAGGACTTAAAGTCATTAAACGGGACATACATTAATGATCCAAATAACGGAACAGGAATCAATAAGTTAAGCAGAAAAGTTTCAGCCTCTGAAAGAATTCCTTTGCGCGATAAGAATGTAGTAATGCTCAGCGATGCAATTAGTTTTTCATTCACAGAGATTGAGCAAACAACTAAAAACTACGGATTAATGGTCGGGCATTACGGCGGAAATTTAAAAGGCACATTAAATGACGTCAGAAAATTAAAAGGTGAATTTGAAAAGCGCGATTTCAGCATTGATGAGCTGATAGATGAGCAGGCAACCCCTCAGAATATTTTGGCAAAATTAGAAGTTATGAAAAGGTATGTTACAGATGATTCAATCTTTTTATTTTATTATGCCGGCCATAGTAGTCCTGGCGGCGCATTGCAGGTAGAAAAAACAAGCGAGATAAAGATATTAAGGCCGCAAGATTTGTTAGACGCATTAATGGATTTTAGAGGGCAAAAACTTGTTATTCTTGACAGCTGTTATTCATCAGACCTTGCGAAATACAGCTTACCGCCGAGAACTGTTCTGATAGGTATGGGTGGGCCTGCTTATGAAGGGCATATACCATCTATGGCTTATGCTAAAAAGATAGATACAGGACCAGAAAAAGGCGAAGGTAATATAATGGGATACTGCAGCAGAGCATTATACAAGATATTAAGAGATAATCAAAGTACAATAGATGTTTCAGCGCTGGCTGATAAAATTAGAGAAGATACAAGAATAAGAGTACATCATCAAAATGTTGTGTGTAAAGCGATGACACAGATAAAGTTGTCTTCTATCCATCATATGCCAAATAAAAATTGACAAAATTGAAATTCTGAATAAAAGACAACAAATAATTTCAAAGATAAAGTTAAAAAATGCAGACAAAGTTAACTTTTATTAGATAATCTTAATTTTTCCCTTTATCTCAATCAGAGTTCCTTGACGTATCATTCTGTTGAGGATTTCTTCATTATATTTTTCTATTAATTCAATTGCATCAACTTCATTGTTTTTACGAATATAGTTCAAAATATCCTCTTCAGTTATTTCTTTTTCTTTCTTTGTTTTTTTACCGTCGCTGTTCTTTTTGTTTTTTATGGGGGATGCATCTTTTTTAGCCACATCTTTAGTGTTGTATTCTAAATTAGCAATGTATTCAAAAACAGCTTTCACGTGCTTGCACACATCGCCTTTTCTCCGCGCATAAAAAAGATACCCTGGACAAGAACATGTTTTTTTAATAGCATCAACTGTATAAAAAGTTCCTTTTTTAGACATGGATTCAACCTTATAGTGTTCATTTTCCTTTTTTATATTCATAAAATACAAGAATAACAATAAGTTTATAAATAATTTATTGTTTTTAAATATCATCTGCCGCAGTGGCACAACCTGGTACTGCGCAAGCCTGGAAACTTGCCAAGAGCAATATTATATCTAACGCAAGTAAGGACAGCTTGTTTCCTTCGGGATTTCTCAGTTCAAATCTGAGCTGCGGCGTTTTTGTTTTTTCTTTCGTTCTTGGCATGTCCAACCCATTCACTATGATAAAACTGTTATTCGTTCTTCGTTTTTCGTTCTTAGTTACGAATGACGAAGAGCGAAGAACGAGTAACTATTAATTTTTCATGAGACCGTGGACTGCGTCCCACAAACTGGTTATGAACGAGAAAAAGAGATTAATCAGCTAAGCAAATAGGTAGAATAAATTAACTTTCATCCATATCTCATCTTAAACACCAAAATAATTGACGTTAATACAAACGAGATACTATTCGCAATAATTATAGGCAAGTCAGTGATAAAAATACCATAAACCAGCCATAAAAAAATACCTACTGCTAAAATCAAGTACATCAAAAAAGAAATATCTTCTGTTTTCTTCAGCTTCCACGTCTTAATAACTTGCGGCAAAAAAGAGATTGTAGTAAGCAGTCCTGCACTAAATCCAATCAAAGATATTATTCCTGTTTCCATTGTATTCAATTGCCTCAAGTTTGGTTTACTGCGAAAGGAACATCACTTCCGTCAACAACATACTCTTTCTCTGTTTCAGGATCAAAATAAGTTATATCAACAACATAAGAAGAAGAAGTTTGAGGCAGTTGATTATGAATTGTAATTTTACTGTGTCCAATAATCAACATATCCGTTTTTAAGATTACATATTTGTTTACTTCAACTTTCTTAATTACAACAGATTTATCAAGATTATTTTGCAATTGAATATCTATCACCTTATTTTTGTCAACACTCAAACTTAAAACACCAATCTCTTTCTCATCCCATATAGTGCTGACAGCAAAACCAGTTGCTGCATTCTCTTTTGTATTCAAAAAAATCTCAAAAAGAGTAATAACTGTAATCAAAACTAAAACGAAGAATATAAGATAATGTGAAAGAGCTAAGTTTTTAGTCATTTTTAGTTGTTTTTAGTTCCTGGCATGTCCAACAAAGTTCACTATTAAAACTAGGTGCTAGGTTCTAAGTGGGTGCTGGGTGCTAGTTACGATGAATTATCGCCGCTAGCACCTAGCACCCAGCACCTATTTTTATTTTTCATGAGACGTGTGGACTGCGTCCAACAAACTTGTTGTGTGCGAATAACGTATTGTAAGCAGAAAAAAAGGAATTAATCTGCTAAGCAAAAACATTTAGTCAACAAACACCAGCTCATCATTCCAATGCTCGTCTATCTTTCCGTCTTTCATGTTTACGAAAGGCATATAATTATGAAACAGCCTGAAAACTTCGTCTATATGAATCACATCTGTGTTCACAACAGCATCTTCGCCAAAACGCTGCCTTATCTCTGGAACAATATCGCAGTTAAATATCTCAATAATATCTGGTGACACCCTTGATTCAATTAGTTTAACAAGCACCAGATTCCCGCCGCTTCTTCCGACATAACTGGAATGAATATGTCTTGCCTTATGCTTATTTTTAGAAGAGTTTTGTTTAAGAAAATCAATAAGCTCTTTTCTTGAAATGCCATGCGCTAATTTTATTATATACATATGCCTGCCTGAAAATATTTTGGTGCCTGTCTCATTATTATCAAGCTCAGCAAAATACCTTAAGCATCCATTTAGTTCAAGATTCTTTCTTTTTCTGTTAACTGTCTTAAGTGGAATGCTTGTGTTAAAAGAAATCTGATTATCACTTATTCTTGGGTTTTTAATGAGTTCTTTAACTACTACTCTTTCCTGATCATCTAAAATGTACTTTTCACCCTCTTTCACTTATCTCACACCCCTTAAAATGACACGTTCATGTCACTTTTTAGGCTTACTTATATTTATATCTTATGTTTTTAACTTAAATCTGTCTGTTTATTTACTTTTTCTTGTTATTTAAAAATATATATAAAGAGGTATTTGGATAAATTGTCCTAGAAAAAAGAGTCCAATTAAAGATTGAATTAAAAAGAGGAAATATGAGAGTATTAATGTTTGGCTGGGAGTTCCCTCCCCATAGTTCTGGTGGTTTAGGAACAGCCTGTTATGGATTAACAAAAGGGTTAAGTAACCAGAAAATAGAAGTTGTATTTGTCCTGCCAAAAGCTAATTCTATGCCTGAAAAAACACATGTCAAACTTGTTGTTGCAGATAATTTTGAAAATGCAAAAAACTTAAACATTGCAAAAAACCTAAAAATAAGAAAGATTAATTCATTGCTTGTTCCTTATGCTGATTCAGGAGTATACAAAAAAAGATATTCTTCCTACCAGCAGTATTACCGCAGCAAAGGAATTGAGAACACAATATACAGCCAGGATTTATATGAAGAGGTGCAGAGATACGCCCTGCTCGCAAAAGAAATCGCAAAAGAAGAGCCGCATGACATCATTCACTGCCATGACTGGATGACTTATCCTGCAGGAATCGAGGCAAAAAAAGGTTCTGGAACACCATTGGTTATTCATGTTCATGCAACTGAGTTTGACAGAACTGCTGGAAATCCAAACCAATTTATTTATGAAATTGAAAAAAAAGGCATGGAAGAAGCAGATCATATAATGTCAGTCTCCCAGTTTACAAAAAATAAAATCGTTCAGCATTATGGCATTTCTCCAGAAAAAATAACAGTTGTGCATAATGCAGTTGAGTTTAGAGATAAGAAATTCCATGAGAAGATTAACGACGGGGAGCAGGTTGTATTATTTCTCGGAAGAATAACTATCCAAAAAGGCCCTGACTGGTTCTTAAAGGCAGCAAAAAAAGTTTTGAAAATAAAGCCAAATGTCAAATTTATCGTGGCTGGCTCAGGCGATATGGAAGGGTTTATAATAGAAAAAGCAGCAGAGATGGGCATCGGCGACAAAGTTCTGTTTACAGGATTCCTCCAAGGCGATAATGTTGACAAAATCTATTCAATGGCTGATCTTTATGTCATGCCCTCTGTTTCAGAGCCGTTTGGAATTACACCGTTAGAAGCAATGAGAAATAACACCCCTGTTTTAATTTCAAAACAATCAGGTGTTTCTGAGGTGTTGACTCATGCTCTGAAAGTTGATTTTTGGGATATTGACCAAATGGCAAATAAGATAGTTAGTGTGCTTAATTATTCTTCATTGCATAACTGTCTTCAAAAAAATGGCGCAAAAGAAGTTGCAAACTTTGACTGGAATATTCCTGCCTCTAAATGTGTTAATGTATATAACGGGGTGCTGGGTGCTGGGTGCTGGGTGCTTGAGGATTAGAACAAGAGGTGTGAATATGATAAAAAGTTATGAAGATTTAACTGTTTGGAAAGAAGCATATGCACTTGTTTTAACAATCTATAAACTTACACAAAAATTTCCTTCAACTGAATTGTATGGGTTAACTTCACAATTAAGAAGAGCATCGGTTTCAATTGTGGCAAATATTGCTGAGGGCAAAGGAAAACAGTATCGAAAGGAGTTTATCCATTTTTTGTTCATATCCAAAGGCTCTTTAGAAGAAACCAAAGTTTACCTTAAGTTAGCAAAGGATTTTAGTTATATAACACAAGAAGAATTTAATGAACTTGAAAGTAGGTATAATAAGATAGGAAAGATGTTAAGTGCTTTAATAAATTCCCTAAAAAACAATGAGGTGAACAATGCTAGCACCCAGCATCTAGAGCCTAGAACCTAAAATGGTAAGCGTATGTTTCTATTTCCAAGTCCATCAGCCGCACAGATTAAGAAATTATAGTGTCTTTGATATTTCCAAAAATCATAATTATTTTGACGAGAAGGTTAATGAAGAAATAATAAAGAAAGTTGCCAGTAAATGTTATCTCCCTGCAAACAGATTAATGCTTGAACTGATAAATAATCACAAAGGTAAATTCAAGATATCTTATTCAATCACTGGCACTGCATTGGAGCAATTTGAAGCGCACACCCCAAAAGTAATTGAATCTTTCAAAGCGCTTGCAGATACAGGCTGTGTTGAATTTCTTAATGAGACATATTACCATTCACTTTCATTTTTGAAATCAAAAAAAGAATTCCTGCACCAAATAAATCTGCATAAAAGAAAAATGAAATCATTGTTTAATGTAAGGCCAAAAGTATTCAGGAATACTGAATTAGTTTTCAATAATGAGCTTGCAACGTTTATTGAAAATCAAGGATATAAAGGGATATTAGCAGAAGGAGCAGAGCACATCCTTGGCTGGAAGAGTCCTAATTTTATTTACATGGCAAAAACAGCATCTGCAAAACAAGAAGTTGCTAAAATTAAACTGCTTGTGAAAAATTACAGATTAAGCGACGACATTGCATTCAGGTTTTCTAACAGACAATGGAATGAATGGCCGTTAACACCAACAAAATTTGCTGATTGGATTAATCAAGTAAACGGAAATGGGGATGTTGTAAACCTTTTTATGGATTATGAAACATTTGGCGAGCACCAATGGGAAGAGACAGGTATTTTTGATTTCATGAGAACTCTTCCAAAAGAAATATTGAAACAAAAAGACAACGAATTTCTAACGCCGTCTGACATCATAAAAAAACATGACGCGAAAGATGAGTTGGACTTTCATAATTTTGTCTCATGGGCAGATGTTGAGAGAGATTTATCTGCATGGCTTGGCAATGATATGCAGAAATCTGCGTTTGATTTATTGTTCGAGCTTGAAAAAGGAGTCTTAAGAACTAATAACCTGCAATTAATCAAAGACTGGCGAAAATTGCAGACATCTGACCATTTTTACTACATGTGCACAAAATGGTTTGGGGACGGTGATGTGCATAAATATTTTAATCCCTATGAAAGCCCTTATGATTGTTATATCGCATTTATGAATATCATAAATGATTTGAGGTATAGGGTGAAAGAAACATTGTAAATTTATCTTTTTGTTCAGTTCCCGGCATGTCCAACAAGTTCACGAAGAAAGGTAAGAAAGTTAGAAAGCTTGAAGGTCTGAAAGCTCGAAGGTGCGCTATACTATCCGCATTTTCAAGCTGTCAAGCTTTCTAACTTTCAAACAGTTTCATATGACGTTGGACTTCGTCCCACATACGGATTGTGAGCAAGTAAACTGAATTGAAAGCGGAAAAAAGACGGTTCTTTCTATAACATCTAACATCACTATTAGTATATACACATTTTATTATCTATATGTTTAAATATTATTGTTAACACCATCTACAAAATAGTAATTAATAAAATAGTAACGACATATTAGGGGTTATTGATATGACAGGAATATCTCAAAGAGAATTATCTTTAAAGAACTCAATTATTTACAGAGTAGACACATTTGGCAATAAAGGTTTCTTTAATGTTGATGCATATTGTATAGATTTACCACACACACCAGCAAAACATGTAAAACATTATGCAACTTCTGCGTTTGAAGGAATATTAGTAATCCCTCATGATAGTGATACTTCAAGTAAAGAAAAAGGTAAAAGTGACGAGGATTGTACTGCAGTTCATATCTTATGTTTAGATCAGCATGTTGACAGACTATTTAGAACAATGGATTCACTGTTCTTCATAAGACCTGAGCATATCGAAGGAAAAATAAAAAGATTCAATGAATTATTTCCAAACAAAGATCCATCTATGCCAATCCCAATAGTTAACCAAAAATATCTCACAATCACAAGAGAAGAAGTTAAGCAGGCAATAATTGAAACAATTATACGAAATGTTAAGGCAGGACATTTAGACCCAACAAAATTAATTTATGGCAGACCTAATGTGTACAGGGATGAAAAAAGTTCAGAAGGAATGGTTGTTCCTGGTTTAGGTGTTGCATCGCTTGGGCACGAGGTTGTTTTAGAAATTGCAGCTTATAATGTTGGTTCATACCTTGCTTCTGCGCCAAAAGACGGCGCGAGAGTCGTTGTGTTTGAAAAAGAATTGTGGCAGAACAATCAAAACGCATATTATCAAGATGTAGTAAGAGGATTGCAAAGTCCATTAAGACAGATAAAATCCGGTGCAAACTATGGTTTGGGTGGAGTAGCGAAAAATCTTGCGATTATGCTCGGCTGTGATGAAGCATTGATAACTGATCCTGACAATAATGTTCTGGAGGGCGGCGGCGAGAATGCATTTAGTGTTATTGATGGTATGTTAAGAACACCGCCAAAAAATAAAGCGATTCTTCCTGGGACAAAAAGAGCGCTTGTATTGGAGATATCTAAAAAACTAGGGATACCAAACTGCGAAGAAGATATTCCATTATCTGAATTTATCAACGCAGATGCAGCAGCATTTTCAGGAACATGGTGCGGCTTTGAACCACTAGGGCATTTATATTGGTACTCCACAAGAAAAGAAAGCAGGTATAACTCTAATAATGAAATAATCCAAATCTTAAAAAGCGAATACAACTTTGTAATGAACGGCGATAATAGAGTTGATTCGAGCTTAAAAGATATACAAGAGAGAGTAAGGACAAAGGTGGAGATTAGATAAGGATTAGGAATACAGAAAATAAAGAGGGATATATAAGAGATATTACTATCAAAAAATTATATAAAGTTAGATTTCTTGTTCTATTTTTGCCATCAAGTTATAAGTGCAACATTTGAATTTTTCAAGCTTATCAAATAGTTTGTTAAAATGTTCGCCATCAATATACTTCAAGTCGTGACAAAGCATCAGCAAAACCTCAAGCTCTTTTGCTGAGCTATAAGCATAATTTAAATGATTGTAAAATACTCTTTTGTATCGAGAACTCCCACCTTCTGCAATGTTTAGTGGCATAGATGTAACGGCTCTTCTCATCTGGTCGGCAATGTTTTTTGACTCATAATCTGGAAGCGCATTAATTATCTCATAAAAATCTAAAACAAGATTATACGCAAGTTTCCATACAATCAAATTTTGATAATTATACCTTCGATTATGAATCGGAGCTGGTTTGTTAAAAATGAAAGTGTTATTCATAAGAGTTATCAGTAGGGCCAAAAGTTAATAAATGTTATCCTGTTTTTTTCGGAAATTTTACGCAGACTACGTAAGCCTTCCGAAGATAGCCGAAAATAGTTTATAAATAGGTTTAAAATAACCCAAATAGTTATGTGTTGTCTGAAAATATTACGGAGAAATATGGAGAGATTATACCAAAAAAATAAAAAAATCAGTGTTTTCTAATCTTATATAAAAAAGAATGAAAACCATACATAGAGGATACAAGTGTGAACTATTGGAATACGCATGCTAAATATCTCGTTGCCTTGATACTTACACACCATATCCATCAAACCCATGTTCTATAGGTGTTCGGAAAATTTCTTTTCAAGGAAGGCTTCGTGCTTAGATGCTTTCAGCACTTATCCTCCAGAGCGTAGCTGCACGGCTTACCTTATCAGATAACCGTTAAACCAGAGGCTCCGAACCTTCGTTCCTCTCGTACTAGAAGATCCTTCCCTTCAAATTTCCAACATTTCCAGTAGATATTAAACAAACTGCCTCACAGCGTTCTGAACCCAGCTCACGATCCCTTTTAATCGGTGAACACCCGCACCCTTGGTCGCCAACAGCAAAAGGAAATTATTCCTTTTAATTCTGCACGACCAGGATAGGAAGAGCCGACATCGATGTAGCAAACCGCGCCGTCGATCTACTCATAATATTCATGAATTTTCACGAATAAAAATTGAGCTCTCGGGCGCGACGACTCTGTTATCCCCGGAGTAACTTTTCTGTCATTCCTAACCCCCATCAAGAAGGTATAGGAGTTCGCTAGGCCAAACTTTCGTTTTTGGATTTTGTATTAGTGAAAATCCAATCAGGCTAGCTTTTGCCCTTGCACTCTCCATTCGATTTCTGACCGAATTGAGCTAACCTTTGGGCCCTACTGATACAATTTCAGCAGGGTGCCACCCCAGCCAAACTGTCCACCAATAACTGTCCTAGCATTGAGCTAGTTAGCAACGTAAGTTTTGTTGGATGGTGTTTCATTGTTGTCTATTTCTAACCTAGCGATTAGAACATGGCGACTACCATCTACGCTATACAACAAACCTCACGTCACAATTACAGGCTACAGTAAAGTTTCACGGGGTCTTCACTTCCCACTGGAAATCTCTGGCCTTTGCACCAGAATAGTGTGTTCAGAGGAATCTAACTAGGGACAGGGGCAATCTCGTTAAGCCATTCATGCAGGCCGTCATTCAAACGGCAAGGTATTTCGCTACCTTAAGAGAGTTATAGTTACTCCCGCCGTTTACCCGCTCTTAGCTCCCTTGAAAAGGAGTTTGAAGTACGGGCACTGGGCAGACCTGACCTTCTGTACACACCTTTTCAGGCTAGCAGAAAGCTATGTTTTTGTTAAACAGTCGGACCACCTTGATCTTTGCATCCTACAATCGCAATCATTCAACCACGATTACAGGAACCCCTTATGCCGAAGGCACGGGGCCAAATTGCCGAATTCCCTTAATTAGATTAAACCTTCACACCTTAGGCTTCTCACCTAGGGGCACCAGTGTTGGTTCTGGGTATAGATATCAAAGATTAATTTTAATTCCTTTTTCACGGGCTCTTGGTATCAACCAAATGCTCGAAGAGCACCATTCTTGAGTTTAATTAATTTCTCATCATTATGACACTCCATTAATTTATCTCAATTAGCACAAACGACGATTTGTGTTGGTCTAACCAAAAACGTCAAGAATTAAACTTGTGTTGCCACATTTACTTTGATAGTACAGGAATATTAACCTGTTTCCCTTTCCCGTTTCTCAAGTTATGAGAACAGTTAGGATTAACTTACCCTTGACTGATTGACATTGTCAAGGAACCCTTGCCCTTTCGGCGACAGAGATTCTCACTCTGCTTTGATCCTACTACCACCAGGATTCTCATTTCTGATCGGTCCAGTTTCACTCTTGTAAAACCTTCTACCCAACCAGAACGCCATACCTACCACACATCTTTTGGATGGTCTATAGTATCGGCAGCTAACTTAGCCCCGTCCATTTTCAAGGCCTACCCACTTGACAAGTAAGCTGTTACGCACTTATTATAGGGTGGCTGCTTCTAAGCCAACCTCCTTGCTGTCTCTGTGGATAAACACTCTTCACCCTTTCGCACTTAGTTAGCGTTTAGGGGCCTTAACTATAGTCTGGGTTGTTCCCCTCTCCGTATACAAGTTTACCCCAGTATACGCGTCTCCTTGGTTACAATGCATAAATATTCGGAGTTGGACAAAAGATCGAGGAATTTCTCCCCCAGAATCTTCAATCCGTGACTCTACCATTTATGTTATCAAACCATAGACTTGACTGCGGCCAACTTCGGTAGGAACCAGCTATCACGGAACTCGATTGGCTTTTCACCCCTAGCCTCAAGTTAGAAAAGCACTTGCACGTAGCACTTCTTCAGACCTCCATGCAGTTTTACCTGCATTTCATCTTACCCAAGGCTAGATCGTCCCGTTTCGGGTCAAATCTATGTGACTTAAGGCATGTTACTACCTTCCTCCTCAACTCTTGCGAGTTTGTAAGGTTTTGCTTTCGCTTTAGATACTCTTTTAAAGATTATCTTCGCCACACAGATTAACTCCCTGGCACGTTATTCAAAACGAACGGCAGAACTCCGAAGAGCCCTACCGAACCATCATTATTAGATTTCAAGTTCTTTTCACACCCTGTTACGGGTCCTTTTCAGTTTTCCCTCGCGGTACTCCTACGCTATCGGACTCAGTAAGTGTTTAAGGTTAGAAGTTGATACTCCCATGTTCATATTCAATATCCGATGAATACTACTCTTGAACTCACTTCAAACCAATTTTATTTTATCTACGGGACTTTCACCCTGTATTGTGTTCTATTCCAAGAAACTTCGATTCACAAAAATGGCTCTTAATAGTGGTCAACACTACATCTCCTTTATATTACTATAAAGGATTCAGTTTGCCTTTCGCTGTTTTCAGTCGCCCTTACTAACAGTATCTCTCTTGATTTCTTTTCCTGCAGGTACTGTGATGTTTCACTTCCCTGCGTTGCTCATCCTTACGGATTTAATGTGAAGTCACATTCGGACATCTTTGGTTCAAAGATTACATGCATCTCGCCAAAGCATTCTGTAGCTTGTCACATCCTTCATCATCTAACTGAGCCAAACTATCCATCTAATAATGTCTATTTTTGTATCCCCTATGCATGGTCTCATTATCATGATATGTGTGATATATCTGATTAGACCTTTCACCCAATATCCAAGATATTGAGCTACAAACACTGAATGGACTCGTCGGGATTTGAACCCGAGGCCCCCGCCTATCTCTGGCAAAGCACCCATTGCTTTACTTGCAAGGGCGGTGCTCTTCCAGACTGAGCTACGAGCCCAAAAAAAATAAAGGTTACATGCTAAATACAACCGATTAAATAATTACACACTTAAATTAATGTTTAAACATATTAATTGACATAAAATTATGATATGAAATTTAATGTCAAATATATTAAATGTTTAAAAGGAGGTGATCCAGCCGCAGGTTCCCCTACGGCTACCTTGTGACGACTTAACCCACCTCACTGAGTTTAGGTTCGGCATAATCAAAAAATTAAGCCTCACCAAAACCCTGCTCGGTTGGTTTGACGGGCGGTGTGTGCAAGGAGCAGGGACACATTCACTGGAGTGTGATGAGCTCCGATTACTAGGGATTCCATCGTCATGAGGATGGGTTGCAATCCTCAATCTGGACTTGGATATGGTTTAGAGGATTAGCTTCTCTTTTCAGAGTTGCATCCCATTGTCCATACCATTGTTGCGCGCGTGTAGCCCAGAAGATTCGGAGCATACAGACCTACCGTAGCCTACACCTTCCTCCTTGTTTCCAAGGCAGTCCCTACAATGTGCTCGTCCTTCCATAAGCCGTTAGCAATTGTAGGTATAGGTCTTGCTCGTTACCTGACTTAACAGGACACCTCATGGCACGAGCTGACGGCGGCCATGCACTACCTCTCGGCTCGTCAAGTAAAGTCTTCAGCCTGACTATCATCCTGCCGTCGCCTCTGGTGAGATTCTCTGCGTTGAATTAGATTAAACCGCACGCCGCACCCCTTGTGGTGCTCCCCCGCCAATTCCTTTAAGTTTCAGTCTTGCGACCATACTTCCCAGGCGGCGAGCTTAACACCTTCGCTTCGACACTACATACTCACGAAGAATATGTAACACCTAGCTCGCAGCGTTTACAGCCAGGACTACTCGGGTATTTAGTCGAACAATTCTGATAATTATATTTTCAGACCGACTCACAATGTAAGATTTACAAGCAATATTGTGAGACTAAATCCAAAAATTCGCAGAATTTTCGATATCTAATCCGATTTGCTCCCCTGGCTTTCGTTCCTCACAGTCAGATCCGTTCTAGTTAGGCGCCTTCGCCACAGGTGGTCTTTTGAGGATTATAACATTTTACCGCTCCCCTCAAAATACCCCTAACTTCTCCCGGTCTCTAGTCAAGTAGTGTCTTCTGCTCGCCGTTAAGTTAAGCTCAACGATTTCACAGAAGATTTACAAAACCTGCTACGGACGCTTTAGGCCCAATAAAAGCGATTGCCACTTGTGGCGCTGGGGTTACCGCGGCTGCTGGCACCAGTCTTACCCACCACTTATTCTCCAAGATATTTACTCTTGAAAAAAGCTTATACTAAGTATAAGCACTTAGGATCCCCTTATCACACTTTCGTGCATTGTAAAGTTTTCGCGCCTGCTGCACTCCGTGGAGCTAGGGTCAGTATCTCAGTACCCTTCTCAGGGCTCCCACTCTCATGGCCCTTACTGATCGTAGCTTTGGTGAGCCTTTACCTCACCAACAGGCTAATCAGCCGCCGACTCACCCTTTGGCATTGCTTTTAAGGAAAACCACATTCCAGTATGTTTTCCCTATCCGGTTTTAACCTCAGTTTACCGAGGGTATCCCGAACCAAAGGACAGATTATCGACGTGTTACTGAGCAGTATGCCGGTGATATTGCTATCCCCTTGACTTGCATGGCTTAGTCGAATCCTAATAGCAGCAATCTCCCGCAGGATCAACGGGTACTTGCTTAATTTTTATTGGTCGCAATTAAAGAAATTTTGGTCTTTTCTAGCTATGTAACCTTTAAATCATACTTTATATTAGATATAAAGCACTCATTTGCTTCTTTTCTCTAAACTAAAGAATCAATGGAGAGGATTATAATTCTGTATGAGCAAATGTGATTCATAAGCACTCATTTATAAATCTTTCGTTCAACAAAAGTCAACTTGACAATAACTTTATAAATAGTATATTTTTTCTTATTAATTGAATAATTGCTGAGGCTTCAAAAGTCCTCGGGAGGTAAAAAATGGCAGAGTTTAAATTAGTAATTTCTGATCCTAAAACAGGAAAGAGTTACCAGCAGGAAGCAAAGGATGAAACAGCAAAACATTTTCTAGGAAAAAAGATTGGAGACAAAGTTAGAGGAGAATTAATTGACCTTTCTGGTTATGAATTTGAAATCAGAGGCGGCAGTGATAACTGTGGTTTTCCAATGAGAAGAGACGTAGAAGGTTCTGTAAGAAAAAGAATATACGCTGTTAGTGGTGTTGGTATTCACAAAAAAGTAACTTTTACAAAAAAAGGCGAGAGAAAAATAAGAAGAAAAAAAGAAGGCGTCAAACAGAAAAAAACTGTTTGTGGTAATACAATTCACGCAAAAGTCTCGCAGATTAATTTGATGGTATTAAAGCATGGCTCAAAGCCGCTTGGAAAAGAAGAACCTAAAGAAGGAGCATCTGAAGCAAAGCCTGCTGAAAGCACAAATTAAACTAAAAAATAAATGGCAAAAGTAAAATCATCTAAAAAAGCAGACGCACCTGTTTCTACTAAAAAACGCGCTAAGAAACAAGAAGAAGTGAAACAGAAACAGGAAGGTGTTTTTGAAGATGCTGATAATGTTGAAAATATTGAGAATAAAGAGAATAAAAACAAAGAAATAAAAGACGTCAAACATAAAGAGACAACAGAAATAAAAGAATCTGAAAAAAAAGAACAAGAGTATAACAAAGAAAAAAAAGGTACAGAGAATAAAGAAATAGACCTTAAACATTCTAATGAGATAGAAAATTCTCAGCCAGAAATTAATATTGGTCTGATAGGTCATGTTGATCATGGTAAAACAACTTTGACAGAAAGATTAACAGGCAAATGGACAGATACACATTCTGAAGAAATAAAACGAGGCATTACTATACGTTTAGGTTATGCTGATGCAATATTCAGAAAATGCGTTAAGTGCTCCAAATATTTGTTAACTAAAAATTGTGAATGCAGCGGTGAAACATTTGCTGTAAGAAAAGTCAGCTTTGTCGACGCGCCTGGTCATGAAAGTTTGATGGCAACAATGCTGGCTGGAACAACTATAATGGACGGCGCATTATTGCTTGTTGCTGCAAATGAACAATGCCCGCAGCCACAGACAAGAGAGCATTTAATGGCTTTACAGATTGTAGGAATAACTAAAGTAATTATTCTTCAAAATAAGATTGATCTCGTCGATAAAGAAAAAGCATTCAAAAATTTTAAACAGATTCAAGAATTCATCAAAGGCACGCCTTATGAGCTTGCACCAATTATTCCAATCTCTGCAAAGCATAACATAAACATAAGTGCAATTGTTGGTGCAATCCAGAAATTGGTACCTACACCACAACGTGATGTAACAAAGACACCATCAATGTATGTTGCAAGAAGCTTTGACGTGAACAAACCAGGCATCGATATTTCCAAAATGAAAGGTGGTGTTTTGGGTGGAGCAGTTAAACAGGGTGTGTTTAATGTCGGTGATGAAATTGAAATTCGCCCAGGTTATGTTGTCGAGGAGAAAAACCAAAAGGTTTACAAGCCTTTGACGACAAAAATTGTTTCAATAATCAGCGGTGGTATTTCCATGGATAAGATTTATCCTGGCGGCTCAATGGCGTTGATGACTTCTCTTGATCCATCTATAGTCAAGTCTGACAAATTAACTGGCGCAATTGTTGGTCTGCCGGGAAAACTTCCTAATGTTTATTATGAGCTTACTCTTGAGACGCATTTGCTTGAAAGGGTTGTCGGAGCAAAAGAAGATGTTGTCGTCGAACCTATAAAAAAGATGGAGCCATTAATGCTGAATGTTAACAGCGCTGCAACTGTTGGATTTGTTACAGAGCTTTCAAAAAACAAAATAAAATGCCAGCTCAAACTGCCTGTTTGCTGCGAGGTTGGCTCAAGAATAACTATTTCCAGAAGAATTGGCACAAGATTTAGATTGATTGGTTACGGTATTTTGAAGTGAGAATTTTTCATTCTTTAGTTATCAAGAAATTACAAATATAAAGTTAAAACAATTAAATTTTATTCAGATAACAAATTTCACTCAAAAACATACCCACATTTTTTGCAGAATCTTTCCTCATTTTCAAAGCAGATATCTTTGCTGCCACACTCTGGGCATTTAGTAATCTTTCTATCTTCATCTTCCAAACCTTGTAATGATTTTTGGTCATGCTGCGGCATAGTATAATAGTAATATTTATAAGATTAAAAAGTTTTCGCTAAAATTGAAGAAAATTAAGTTAGTTTCGGGGCTGTGGTCTAGCTTGGATTATGATACACGCTTGGGGTGTGTGTGATCGGGGGTTCAAATCCCCTCAGCCCCATTTTTATACTCGTTTGTGAAAGTGGAGCTGAGCGAAGCGAATGCTCCACCGATGGTATTTTCCGAGGTTTTTGCTTGCCAAAAAGCTCGTGGTAATCCCCTCAGCCCCATTATTTATGTTTGTTTATGAGAGTTGTTCTTTATCCAAAAAGTGTTTATCTTTTTTTCTGCTCTCAATCCGTTTGTGGGCGCAGCCACCGTCTCATGAAAAAATAAAAATAGGTGCTGGGTTCTAGGTGCTGGTGCTAGCGGCGATAATTCATCGTAACTAGCACCCAGCACCTAGAACCTAGCACCTAGTTTTCATAGTGAACTAGTTGGACATGCCAGGAACGAAATAAAAAACTTAAAATTATTGAACAATGGCTTCGCCCATGAACTGAATAAAAATAAAAGTTCTAAAAACACAGAACCTCAACAAATCCCTACTTCAGTCTAACAGCATCCAGATTTCTTGGGCATGATGTTTCTATTCCTGTGCTTTTGTGGATAGAGCTTGCAAAGTCAAGGCATCTTGAAACCTCGCCGTGGTTTATTAAGACACGTTTTGGCCTTGGCTCGCATTTGTGTACAAAAGCCATTAACTGTTTCCTGCTGCTGTGGCCACTTAATCCTTCAAGTGTAACAATTTCCATTTCGACATTTACTACTTCGCTTTTATTTGGGCCTTTAGGGAATATAATCTCCTTGTCTCCTCTTTGTAATCTTCTTCCTAAAGTTCCTTCAGATTGGTAAGATACAATTATCAATGTATTCCTTTTGCTTTGCGCCAGTTCCTTAAAATATTCAACACATGGGCCGCCCGTCATCATACCTGATGTTGCCAGTATAACACAAGGGCCTTTTTCTTCAAGAATCTGCATTCTTTCTTTTTGGGATCCAACTTCTTTAAATACATCACTTAAGAAAGGATTTTCATTTTTATGAAAGATTAATTTTCTGACATTGCTGTTAAGGAATTCTGGGTATGCTGAGTGAATAGCAGTTACGTCCCAAACCATTCCGTCGATATAAATAGGCATTTTTTCCAAGTCTCCCCTTTTGATTAAACTTTCCAAAATCATCATTATTTCCTGCGCTCTGCCTACACCAAGAACAGGGATTAAAACTCTCCCTCTTCTTTCTAATGTTTCCTTGATTTTAGTAACGAATACTGCTTCTACTTCTTCTCTTGGCGGCTGATCATTATCTTTTCCACCATAAGTTGATTCTATCATCAATGTTTCTAATCTTGGGAAATCTATGACTGCAGGGTCTAAAAGATTTGTTCTGCCAAATTTCATATCCCCTGTGTAAAGAATATTATGCAGTCCATTTCCAATATGTAGATGCACCATTGAGCTTCCTAAATTATGTCCGGCATTATACAAAGTTATTCTAACGTCGGGTGTGACATCAGTAACCTCTTCATAACCCAAAGGGATAGTATGCATGACCATTTCTTTGACGTCATCAGTTTCATAAATAGGATCTCTTCCGTCAGACTTCATGATTTTTATGAAATCTAATGTCAGAAGTGCAGCAACATCTCTTGTCGGAGCTGTGCAATAAACAGGCCCTTTATACCCAAATTTGTAAAGATAAGGGATTAGTCCGCAGTGATCAAGATGCGCGTGGCTGAGAATAACTGCATCAAGCTGCTGAATGTCAAACTCAGGTGCATCCAAAAATGGATATGCTTCTTGATCATTTGCAGCAACATCAACACCGCAATCTAATAATACCCTTGATTCAGGTGTCTGTAAGAATATACAGCTTCTTCCGACGTGCCTTCCAGAGCCAAGATATGTTACTCTTACCCATTCATGTTTCTTTTCTCTTATCCAGCCATCATATATTCTGTGCCCTACTTTATCAAGAAATTTTCTTCTGTATTCTGATTTTTGATAGAGAACACTTCTTATATTCTCAAGTAATTTTGATCTTATTGGCGGGCTTCTTCTTATATGTGGCACCCAAAACGTCTGCATTTTAATATCTCTCAGCAAACTGCCTTGTTTTCCTATTGCCAAACCAGGTTTTTCTGCTTCAATAATTACCCTGCTTCTGTCTTTATCAAACAGAATCTGTGTTACGCCTGCTTCTTCAGGGATGATTGTTTTGATAATTTTTTCAGCATTCTCATGCGGAACTGTGATAGAAGGATCTGGCCTTAATTCAATCCTTTTTTTGAATATATCTACTACTTCTTTAATTACATAACCATTGTCAAACAGAAATTCTCTGTCTTTTGTATATAAAACAATATTTGCGCCCTCGAAAACAACATCACATATTTTGTCTTCCGGCAGATGTTTTAAAATTTCTTTTATTATATTGCTCATTTTTGACCTCGATTCATTTTTTTGATTCTAATCTTTTTTAACAATAATTGTATACGAATATCCTTGATTGCTCAAATTGGGTTCAAACCCCGTAGCTCTGCTACGATGTCAATACCCAATTTGAGGCTTAAAAAACCCCACAGCTTTGCTGTGAATGGGTTTTTTATTTCTTATTCGAAAATAAAGGATTGTTAGTATATAGTCTCCTTATCCCATAAATTTAGGTTTATGATACTCAGAAAATTATCCTTACAAATTAAATTTAAAATACATATTACAAAACATTGAAATGAATTTTGTAATCCTACAGTGTAACTCTTGGATTTACTAATTTATGCACTTCTCTTTTTACTCCTTTCTTTGTGATTGTTACTATATTTACACCATTTCCCGTGTACGTATCTCTTTCAAGCGCTGCATTAAGTCCTTTTAATACTAAGTCGACGCCTTCGTCAGTGCTCATATTCTCCCTGAACATTGTTTCCAAAACACCTAAAGCAAAAACACTGCCTGAGCCGCTTGTGACATATTTCTTTTCCTCTGTCAAACTTCCGTCTGCAAAAATATCAAATAAATAAAAACCTGAATTGTCTTTACCGCCCATCAAGAAGTGGCTTACACCAGGGATCATAGACATTCTTCTTATGTTTCCGTATACATATCCTGATAAAAGGTTTGCTGCTTCTTTTACAGTTGCTTCATGCTGGTTTCTTATCTTCATTAAATTTAATTCAGCTTTAAGATACTTGCATAAAAGTTGAGCATCGCTTACAGTGCCAGCAAGTGTTACGACAATATTATTTGTAATTTCACTGATCTTGTCTGTTTCCTTGTTAACTATAAGATTGCCTGCTGTTGCCCTCATATCAGCGCCGAGAACAATGCCGTCTTTACATACTACACCGATTGTTGTAGTTCCTTTTAGATAATGTGTTTCTTCCATGTTTACACCTTTTTTGTTTTTTGTTAGGTTTTTGCTAATCTTTACTAAACTTGATTGTTGATTAGGTAATCTCTTTAATGTGTATGTTAATTAGTAATTCTGATTTTTTCTGATTTTTTGATATCTCTATCCCTCTTAGACTTTTTATAGAAATCATCTAATACTGCTTGAGATTAAGTTCAAATATATAAATGTTTTGTTTTGATTTTGGCTCATTGCGTAATTTATAAAAAGGGTGTTTTATTTCCTGCTAATTTATGGGAGCTTATCGAACTATAACTCTTATGTTGAAAGGGTATGCAGTTGGCAAAGGTACAGACATAGAAGGCTATTTTAAAATTCAAAATAGAGATATTAAAGGATATGATCATGAGAAAAATCACTTTGAGATTTCTTTTCGTGGGTTGAATGAAGATGCTCAACCTTACTTTACTTTAATACATTTTACTTCTAATTTAAATGGAAATATGAATTGTACGCTTGATGATGTGATAACAACAATTGACCTCAACAGAAATTATGGTATTACAGAGGTTATTGGTAAAAGAGTCTACGGGTCATCTGAAGAAGTACAATTTTTTGGCCATATGTTAGGATTATTGAAAGAAGCATTTCCTGCATTATTTACACAAACATTGACAATAAAGGGCAATAAGTCATATGTACAGATGAGGGAACATCTGTTAGGTTATCCTGAGGACTTTAAACAACTTTTTCGTCAGAAATTGGAAGAGAAAGATACAAGAAGAGCGCATGGAGCTTATATTTTTGATACATTAACATCCAGGATAAATCCAGAAGATTGGGGTCAAAGTGAAACAATAATATTAAGAAAAAGTATTGGAAAAGGCAAATGGGATTATCAACCCCCGCATCCAGATATGTGAATTAGTTCGTTCGCTACCAACTAACAAGAGTATACCTCATTATTGGTCTGTTAACTGTTTTTCTTTTCATTAAATTTATAAATTCTAATAGTTTACAGATTGATAATATGAAATACAAAACCAAAAGCGTAATTATTGGAAGAAAAAAAAGGTTGGATGAGAATGATACAAAACATCCTCTTTTTATCAGCCTGTTTGACATGAATGATCCACACAAATCAGGGCAGGCGCCAAAACAGATAATTGATTTTCCATTAATAGACAGAGTCGACATAACTGAATTAAACGTTTCTTATCTTCTCGGCGGCAATGATTTGGTGATTAATAACCTAGACCACATCGAAGTAACCAGCGACGATAATTTTAGGGTTTATATCAAAGGAAAGCAGAAGAAGTGATTATATTTTTTCGTTTAGTTCCTGGGCGCAGCCACCCGTCCTATGATTATTTTTAGTTTTATTCTATAATCTAATTAATTTTTCTAAGACGACGACTTTAAAAAACTTAAAATGTTTCATGAAACGGGGGACTGCGTCCCACAAACGTGTTGGGAACGTGAAAAGAAATTGAGAAACAAAAAATCAGCTGAACAAAGACATTTTTCTTATTTAGCAATATTATTTCTTTTGCCTTCGCCTCATTTGTTCTTCTCTCAGCTTGAATACCTTTTCTAAATTTACGTCGGGTATCTTACCAATTAGTCTGAACCCATTATCTGACCATAAATGTGTTACACCTTTGTAAGTGGATTCAGTTGCATATCTTAAATTGGTTGTAACTTCTTCCTGCGGTGTCCCGTCGCTAATCATTTGCCTGCCTAATCTGTATTTATCAATGCACTTGCCAAATATTGGTGTACCTTTATAAGTAAATCTTTCTAAAAATGCAAGATCTTCTTCATTAGGTGTGTATGCTTGATTTGTTACAGAACCATAATGCAGACTACATGTTGCATAAACTATTCTTGCCATAATCTCGTCTGGACTGTTAAAACTTTCATATATCCTCTGCGATTTCATATTAGAAGTTATTAAACTTAGGTTTAAACTTGATTCAAACTGTATTTCAGCGAAATCATTCTTTTTTGGTTTTGTTTTGTCAAAATAAGCATCTGTTATATCTGGGTAAAGAACAGAACATAATCTTGTTTTTTCTTCAAATAATATTCTTTTTTTAGTATTATCTTCCTTTCTTTTTTCCGCGTCTTGTTTTCTTTGATTATCATCTTGTTTTCTTTGTTCTTGGGGTTGTTCTCCTTGTGTTTCACTTTGTGCTTTCTGCCTTCCATTTTGCTCTGTCTGTCCAACATTCTGCCTGCTTTGTTTTTCGTTTTGTTCTTCGCTTTGATCTCGTTTTCTTTCTTCCTCTTCTTTTTCTCGTTGGTCTAGCGCAGCCAATCTTTGTGATGCACCAATACATCCAAGAATAGTATATTTTCGGTCTAACATAAGGTACATATCATTTATTTCAATAGCATATTCTATTATTCGTTTTCCGTCTCTGTCTAACCTCTTCTTGAATTTCGCTAACAATTTCTTTTTTTTCTCAAGGTCTGGTTCACTCCAAATATCATCATTATTTTTCTTAAGTGGTATGGCTTTGTTTGCATATTCTCTCCATTTTGTTTGGATATCCTGCTTTCTTTTCTCAAAATCTTTTAACATTTTCTTATCTATTCTGGTTTTGGAAAGATCTGTACTTAATATATTTCTGAGGTCATCATAAATTTCGTTGGTAAGGTCAAAATAAGCCAAAATTTGTCCATATTCGCCAAAGGTGTTTTCATAATCAAAAATAAAATCTGTTTGTTCTCGTAATAGTTTCATATCATCTCTGTTTTTTCTAGAGGCTGCATATTCAGCTATTTCTTCTAATGTTGGACCGCCAAATATTCCTTTATTTCTAAAATCATAGACAATATGCCATAATTCGTGGTCAGTAGTACCAAGCAATAATTTTCTGTCTACTCCTTTTGTAAAAGAAAAAACCACTCTTTCAGGATCAAAAGATGCTACAGTTCCTGCACTTGACTCATGAATTTTGGTTATTCCTACTGATAAACTCTGTAAACTGGGCATCATTTCTAAAGTAACTGGCTTGTCTCTGACAGAATTGTCCATTTTCTCTGCTGAACTATTTGCTGGACTATCTGCTACAGAGGTTTCTTCAGAATTGAGTTTAGAATAATCTCCCTGTATAAATTCTGTAACCCATGGCCCATGTTTTCTGAATTCTTTTTCAACCAAACTTTCAAAGGTCGGAATGAATCCCACTTCATACCAAGGCCTTTGCTCTCCGTCAGCGCTTTCTGGCTGTCGTGGAGGTTGATGTGTTTCATGCGCTTGCCTTCTTGGAATTTCTGGCTGAGCATCAGGGTGAGCAATATTTTGTATAGCAGTATTTTGCATAGGGGCAGAGCAGGATAGAGCAACAGCTGTTAAAAAGCCAGCTAAATTATAGATTATTTTGGTTAAGTAAGTCATTTTGTGTGTACAAACATAATTGAGTTTCGAACAATCATTTATGTGTAATAAAATGGGCAGAACAGATTAATAAATCTTTCGTTTTTTGACTACTTATGAGTGGATAATTTACATTGTTATTGTCAACGGCACTGTACTAAAATAGATACTTTAATATATTAGTTCTTACATTAATTCTTACCGAGGTGATTTATTATGGCTCGTCCACGCGGAAAAATTAATG
>JAGVYH010000033.1 GCA_018303325.1 Candidatus Woesearchaeota archaeon | reverse complement strand
TAATTTTCGTTCTTTAAGTTTTGACTTAAGATTATTTGGAAAGATTGATCTTTGAGAGATACCTCTTTCTATTCTCTTTTTATGCCACAGTTCAAAATAAGGTCCAAACAATTCTTTAAACTGCAATTGTGCTGCAATTAATGAAATAGGTTTGTTGAGTTCAAGAATTTCTTCAAAAATCATTCTTAAACCAGTCTTTCCAACGAAAATGTTGGCTTCAAGGCTAGGCTTATGTTGATTCATACTTAATCTATTGATTTCTTTGAGAATTTGATTTTTAGATTTAGCAATTTCATCCTCTTTTTCTTTAATAATAGTGAGAAGAGATTGTGGTTTTTTAGCTTCGAACCATTTGATATTATTTTTGATTATGTATGAAATCACACCTTTAGACATTAATCTATCTAATGCTTCATATACATTAGTCCTGTTAATTTTCGTTTCAGTGCTAATCTTTTTAGGATAACTGCATCCTGACTGGATTAAATGTAAATATATCTTAATCTCTGAAGGGCTAAATCCTAATTTTGATAAGTTTTCTTCAAGCATAAAGTTAGAATATACCTCTTATTTATAATTGTTGTGGTTATATACAACAACCGTATTTTATAATCTATAGCCAATTACCATTATATAATTATGAGAGATTATGATCTAGAAGGCAAAATAGAGAAACCTATCTTTGTTTTTGGTTGTTGTAATAGTGGAACGACTATTCTTTGGGATGCATTAAAAGCCCATAATGATGTATCAGGACCAGAAGTTGAAGGTCAAGATTTGGAAGGATTGCCTGATTCAATGAAGCATTATTTGGGAAAATCAACTTTTAGATTATGGGCGCATCCTAAATTTAAGCTATGCTATTATAAAACTGAAGAAGATTATGATACGAATGAGAGACAAGCACTCATAAAAGTATATCGAGATTTTGTAAAACACAAAAAAAGATTCATCACGAAAAGTCCGGCAGGGCAAATGTCATAGTTGCATCGCATGAACAATTTTTAGATAGATATAAAATAATTAGGTATGAGGATTTAGTAGAAGAGCCTCAAAAAGTATTATCATCTGTTCTTGAATTTTGCGAATTGGATAAAACTGGTTTTTCTGTTCCCGCATTCGATAATAAACTAAATCAAATACAAATATCAAGATTATCTAATTATGAAATTGAGACAATTACAAGAGTTGCACAACCAATGCTTCTTCATTTTGGATATGAGATTCTTGAAAAAAACTTAAAATGGAGCTGTATTTAAAATGGAAACTAAAATTTTTGGCAAAACAGGAAAAGAAGTTTATGTTTTAGGATTGGGGACTTATGGGCACGGGGAAGCTTATGGTGGAATAGGCAAGAAAAACTCAATAACTATAATGCGTGAAGTGCTGATGCAAATTCCGAATAATACATTCTTTCTTATTGATACTGCACCTAAATATGGGTGTGGTGAGGTTGAGGAATGGATTGGAGAATTTATCAAAAATTCAGGGAGAGATAATATCATAATCGCTACTAAAGGTGGTAGGCATATTGAACCAGATAGAGTTAATGAAAAGGATTTCAGTTCAGATTTTTTAAGAAAGGATTTAGATAACAGTTTAAAAAGATTAGGCATAAAGAAGATTTTTCTTTATCAACTTCATAATCCAAATTTACAAGTTATCAGAGAAGGAAAAGTATTTGAATTGCTTGAATCATTTAGAGAAGAAGGTAAAATAGAGTGGTATGGGATTTCTATAGACAATCCTGAAGAAGGTATTGCTGCTATTGAATTTTGTAAAGAGAACGGTTTGGATGGTCTTGCTGCAATACAAGTAATCTACAATGTTTTACAAAAAAACGGGCTTGATACACTTTTTAAATCAGCACAAAAGGGAGGGGTAGCGATAATTGCAAGAGAACCGCTTTTGAGAGGGTTTTTAGCTGATAAATATTTTGAGCATACTAACTTTGAAAATTGTTCTGAAGCAGTAAGAAAACAGATTAAATTATATGGGAAAAATCAAATTCTGTCAAGATTAAATGAAGTGAAAAAAGTATTAACCAATCATAACATTAACTCCATGAATCAATTTGCAATAAAATATTCAATTTCAAATCCAAATATTACTCTTGCAATACCTGGAATAAATAGGATTGAATATATCAAGTCAGATTTAGACTCTGCCAAAATAGAAATAACCACAGAAGTTCTCAAAGAGATTGAAAAAATATCGGATATAAAAAGATGTTAGAGATTCAGTTAATTCAACCTGAGAAGAGCCCAGGTTATACAAATAATTCCAGAACCGGATGCTATGTTCCTCTTGGCTTATTGTCCATTGCTACGTATACCAAACAGCAATTGCCTGATACCAACATAGAGGTCTTAGATGGCGAGTTGATTACAAATAAAGAAATAATTGAACAGTTGAAACCAAATGCTGTTATTGGAATTGATACGAAAACTCCGAATTATGCTTCTGCTGTTGAAATCGCAAGAGTCGCAAAAGAAATGGGATCTAAAGTTGTTTTTGGCGGAGTTTATGCATCTGCAATACCTGAAAAAATCGACTTATATAGGCAGGATATTGTAAATCATGTTGTTGTTGGATTCGGTGAAAGACCATTTGTTGATATAATAAAAGGTCGTGATGATAGGGTTATTCATAACTCAGAACCAAATTTTGATGAATTGCCTATACCTGATAGAAGTTTTATTGATTTTGAAAGATATATACAGAATTTTCAGCAGAACCATAAAACTTGGGATTATCGAGGAACAAATATCTTTACGCACATGGGATGCAAATATAAATGTTTATTTTGTTCAAGATCAGGTCCAAAAGGAGTTAGGTATAAAACTCCTCAAATGGTATGGCAAGAGGTAAGAACTCTTGTTGAACATCATGGAATAGAGTATCTAGTAGATTTCAGTGATACAATTACTCAGGATATGACTGCTTTTAGGAGTTTAGTTGATTCAAAGCCAGATGATTTAAACCCGATTTTTCATATTTTTTCAACTGCTGAAGGAATTAATCACGAGAGTATTGAGTTATTTAAGAGATTGAATGTTAAACATGTGTTTGTTGGTGCTGAAACAGGGGATTATAGATTGGCGAGCAAGATTTCAAAAGGAGCGTCTTTTTCTCCTGAAAGAACATTGGAAGCAATTACTTTTTTATCTGATGCTCAAATTGGAATAACTCCATCTTTTGTTTTAGGATTGCCTGACGAAAGTGAAGATTCATTAGATACAACTTATAATTTTGCCAAGAGAATAAAAGAAATATCAGATTTTGAAGAGATATTTTGCTCTGCACTTATCCCATTTCCTGGCTCTAGAGCATTTGATATACTAATGGAAAAAATTGGAAATCCCGAGACAGATTTATTTGATCCCGAAGAACTCAAACAAGAATGGATTAAATTGGTTTGTAATACTGACTATGAGACAATAAATGTTTATGTTGATAAAATCTTAGATTTAGGCGAATATGCTATTACTATCAGAAAGAATAGTTGAGTGTGCCCCCCAATGTCATTCCAGACGCTTTAAATCATGGGCATCTGCTCAGATTTCCAGCAAGACAAACTGCTGGATTAGGTTGAACAAAACCAAATATTTCCTTAACTTAATGACATGGACTGCGTTCCACAAACGGGTTGTGGACGAAAGAAAGAGGTTAACAAACATAAAATTGACTAAACAAATACCAATTTTTTAGATATTTAACAGTATCCTTCTGAGTGAATTTCTTTACACCTATGCCCTTCTTCATTCTCTCTTCTATTTCATTATATCTTTCAACAGTTTCAAGGATAACCTTTTTTCTAACCATGCTTAATAATTTTTTTGTACATCTCTAAAAAATAAATGGCAGCACCGTGATTTGAACACGGGACATCCACGTGCCTCTTGTTATGCTTTCACCATTATGGCTTAGCTCAAAAGTACAAACAATATGAGCGTGGCACTCTAACCAGGCTGAGTTATGCTGCCGACTAAACAATTAATTGAATATTAATGTGACCGAGCAACGAAGTTGCATAGGTCGCATGATTTTCTCAAAAATCATAGATTTTTGAGCTGCTCAGAAATGTAATGCATTTCTGACATTTCCGAGGTTTTGATAAAAAGCTCACTGAGTTATGCTGCCAAACTTTTTGTAAGAAAAAAGTTTGATCAAATACCTTCTGTGGGATTTCACTTCGTTCAATCCCACTTTCATACCTAATTATATGAATTATTATTTATCTTATTATAAAGATTGATATATTATTTATAAATATTTTCAAAAGTTTTTCTAAAAATTAGATAATTATAAGAAAATCGTATTTGTTTAGTTCCTGGCATGTCCAATAGGTTCACTATGAAAACTGGGTGCTAGGTGCTGGGTGCTAGTTACGATGAATTATCGCTGCTAGCACCTAGCACCTAGAACCCAGCACCCACTTAGCACCTAGTTTTATTTTTCATGAGACGTGTGGCTTCGCCTACAAACGAGTTGTAAGCGGGAAACAGGATAGAAAGCGAGAAATAGGAAATTAGCTAGACAACTACTATTTACTTCCTTTCCGCATAATTCTCTCTTAAGAATTCGTCTGTTTTTTCTGCTGTAAATCTTAAATAATTCAATTCCACTTTTAATCTTGGTGATTCTAAAGGCTTTAATGTTATATAAGGAGCTAACAACCCTAAGATAGGTACGGCATTTATAAACGATTCATAAGAAGTAGCTGGTATGTCAAGATGGATATCAAGATTACCTTCTATTAATGCCCATAAAGCTAGTGCCAAAATCCCACCTTCAATTAAATAGGTTCTATTTGCTCTTCGCTCTTTTGCTCTTCTGCCAAAGGTTGTAAATGTATGCGGATTAACATATGCAACACCGACTGCATTCATTGAGCCAAGCACACTATTAACAAGCGTGTCAAATGAATCATCAACATCTGGTGTTTCAACTCTTTTCCAAAAAGAATTGTATTTCTCAAGAATGGGCTGTATTTGCTCTGTGTAAGAAGCATCTCCACTTGCTACCCTATACGCTAATTTATTATGAGTGTAAAAGTCTGAAAGAGTATCTGTTCTTTTGTCTTCAAACACACTACTTAATGGTATGTCTACAAGCATAGCATCCAAACTTATCCCAAACTCTCCAAAATATCTTTTAAACCGTTCAAGTTTTTCTAACCTTTCTCTTAAAGTACCGCGCATAGTCTTATAGAATTCATGATGAATTTATAAAATTATAGCCAAACCAATAATTAAACACAATTTTGTAGGTTGTTATATACTCAAAATTTGCCTTCAAAATCACAACATTTTTATATTACTAGTATACTTATTAGTATATTAACATACAATAAACATCAAGAAATATAAAATAGAGGTGAAAATATGAAGAAAATAATAGCACTATTTGGTCTATTATTAGTACTTAGTCTAATAGTAGGTTGTGCAAGCGTAATAAAAGAAGAAGCAGCTCCAGCGCCTGATGCAGCAGCGCCAGCAGAGGAAGCAGTTCCAGCTGACACAGCACCAGTAGAAGAAGTAGTTGCACCAACTGAACCAGTTGCAGATGAAGCTCCAGTTGATGCAGCACCAGTTGAAGCAACTGAATAAATCTAAATTTTTTGTTTTAATTTTTTTTATCTTCTTTTTTATTCAACCATTTCAACGGCAGAACAAACACTAAATAAATCACACCAAACCCTAAAAAGAAAGAGATTAAATTATAAGGCTTTAATGCAAAATAAGTCATGTGTGAAATTACAACAATTATGCCGATTATTCCCATTGCAAGTTTTAGTTTTTTTATCATTTTCTAATTTTTAAGCGGGATTAATAATTTGGAATAATCATTACCTGAACTTTTGCGTTTCATATATATGATGTATGGATTGTTTATGAGTAAAATGCAAAAGTTGAAATTACATTGATTATAATTATTACAGCTTTCTTCTTACAACTTTATGCTTATACTTCTTCATCTCTTTCAATACTTTATCCCATGTTAGCAGAATATTTTTCGCACCATAATGTTGAATGACACTTTCAGTGTTTGACTGCGCTAAAAACAGGCAGAATTCAATTGGTTTTCCCTTGATAAGCCCTGCAATAAAGCTTGAGGTAAAAGCATCCCCTGCGCCAGTTGTTTCCATTAGTTTAACTCCTCTTGGCTGAATATGATACATATATCTTTTATTTGCATCTTCATAGCAGTACGCTCCATTTGCGCCGTCTGTTATCACGATGATATTCGGACCAAGCCTGTTTAGCTCTTTCATTAATCTTTCAATAGCTATCGTCATATCCTCTGGTTTATAACCTAACAATAATTTTGCCTCTTCTTTGTTCAAGACTAATGCTTCAGTTGCATCTAAAATCTTCTTTAGTTTTTTAGGGCCTTCTTTTGCGAGGTAATTTGTAGGATTAAATGCAACCTTAATCTTATTCTTTTTTGCATATTCTGCGAGTTTTTCCAGCGTTTTGAAAGACTCGCCCAACATTGTGCAGAAATAAAACCATTTCGCTTTAAGCCTGCCTTTTTTAATATTGTGTTCAAGTTTTTTAAATTTTAGATTATTGCTTAATGCTTTGTATGTAAGAATTGTTCTGTCATGCTCAACGCTGTCTAAAACTATTGAATAGCTTGTCATCCCGCCTGTTTTTTCATCTGCTCCCGCCTTTTTTCCCTTTAGCTTACCAGCTTCGCCTGATTCAATTGTTCCGATAAAATCTATTTTCTCTTTCTTTAATTCATCTAAAATCTTTTTGCCATTGTCATCTTTTCCTATAGTTGAAAGACAAGCTGTTTTCAGCCCTAACCTTGAGAAACATACAGCTGTGTTAGTTGCTCCTCCTCCTGTCATGAAATCAAGCTGCTCTATAAGAATTTTTCTGCCGATTGGATATGCAATAAGCTCTTCTTCGCCGTCTTTTGTTTTTATTTTAATCAGTTCTGATTCTGTTTTAACGAATACATCCACAGTTGCAGAGCCGACAGTTATTATATCATACATGTTATTAATTCCCTGAAAAAAGAAGTTTATAAATGTTTTTGTTTGATTAATTTATTCTTACTAAGAGCATAAAAGAAAAATGTTTTTTAGGATAAGCACTTCCAATCAAAATCCATTTAAATCTCGCACTATTATTCATTTATGACCTGCGTCTGTGAAGAATATTTCGCTAGTGTCATCAATCATGGCAGAAAGAGAGATACTGAGGCGCAGGTTTTTTCTTACATTTTTTATCTTATTAAACCAATTTTTTAGCTGCTATTTATTTCATTCATTATGACCTTTTTGTCACAGAAATAACTACTCAAATAGACAATTCTTTTTAAATTATATTATAGATATACATATATATTAAACTATATGTCACAAAAGCGGTTAATTGGTATTGTTTACAGGCTAAGTGACTTATAGTTAAGCATAGTTAAACAACAAGAATTATAGGTGAAAAATATGACAAAAAAACCATACAAGCAGACTAAAAAAGAAGAAGCTAAAGAAGTATCAAAAGATAATAATGAATTTGATGAATCAAAAGAAGGCGACAATTCCTCAGATAAATTACCGCCAATGCCACCGGGTATGCCTCCTTTATCCAAAGAAGCACAGGAAAAACTGAAGCAAATAAAAGATAAGTTAGAGCAATTCAAAAAAAAGGTTATTGAAAAATTTGATAAATATATTTCAGGCATTGCCCTTTTGCCTCCGGAGAAACCAAAGGAAGGCGAAAAGCCAGATATGAATAAAATAAATGTTCTCGTGCTGGTTGATGATTCTGACTCAAAAAATATGTCAAAACAGGAATTAAAATCAAAACTTGCCACAATTATTGATACAATTGCGCAGGAAGTTGACAAAAACATTTATCCGCAGACAATAATTTTTTCAGAATTATGGCAAAGCTGTTATGATGCAAAATATGATCTGCTTCAATTGGCAGCATTATCAGCACCAATACACGACACAGGAATGTTGAGCGCTGTAAAGATTGCAGAAGTGCACAAAACAATGGTTCTTAAAAAATTCGAGAAATACATTGTAACTTATGTTCTAAGCGGAAGCTTAATCAGAGGACAGGCAACTCCAACAAGCGATATTGACGTTTTTATTGTTATCGACGATACAGATGTAAAGAGAATGACAAGGGCAGAGCTAAAAGACAAATTAAGAGCAATAATTATTGGCATGGGCATTGAAGCCGGAGAAATAACAGGCATCAAAAACAAGCTGAACATCCAAGTTTATATCTTAACTGATTTCTGGGATTCTTTAAAAGAAGCAAACCCAATCATCTTCACATTGTTAAGAGATGGTGTTCCGTTCTTCGACAGAGGAATTTTCATGCCATGGAAACAATTGTTGAGAATGGGTAAAATTAAACCATCTATGGAAGCAATTGATATGTTCATGAATTCAGGAGAGCAAATGCTCAAGAGGGTTGGATTCAAAGTAAAAGAGATAGGTATGGAAGATACTTATTATGCAATCTTGACGCCGTCACAGGCAGCATTGATGTTATACGGCATTCCACCTCCTGCTCCAAGAGAGACAGCGCAGCTTTTAAGGGAAGTGTTTGTCAAAAAAGAAAAATTGCTGGAAGAAGAATATGTAAAAATCTTAGAGGCAAACATTAATGTAAGAAAAGAGCTTGAGCATGGTACAAAAGAAAATCTTTCTGGCAAAGAGCTTGATAAATTATTAAGCGATGCAGATAAATTCCTTAAGAGAATCAAAAAACTGTTCACGCAGATTGAATTAATGAAAGAAAAAGAATCAATTGTACACATTTACGAAACTGTTGTAACTGTTGTCAGGGATATCTTAAGGATTGAAGGCATAGAAAAAGTCAAGGATGCTGAAATTTTAAGTATTTTTGAGAATGAGATGATACATAAAGGATTGATACCGCAGCAATATCTAAGAATGCTTGACGAGATTATCAAGGCAAAGAAGGATTATGACGCTGGAAAATTAGGCAAGACAGAGGTTGAGCAGGCGAGAAAAACATCGGGCGACCTAATTAAATTCCTTGTCGAATACATGCAAAGAAAGAGAGGCAGAGAGCTTGAGAGAACAAAGATAAGAGTAAAACATGGAAACAGGTATGGTGAAGTTCTGCTTTTGGACAACATTGCATTTATTATACATGACATTGATCATAAGGAAAAAGAAATCTCCAAAGCAAACATCAAGCCAGATGGAAGTTTAGGAACAATGGAACCTAGCAATCTTGAAGAGCTTGAGAAACATCTTGCAAAGATTGAAATACTTCCAAAAGTTTTCATAAAAGAGCCAATCTTTGAGAACTTAAAAAACATATTCGGCAAGGATGTGGAGATACTGATTAATTATTAGTTTTTTTTATTAATTATATATTTATTATTTTTTTATTGTTCTTATTTTTTAATTTATTATTACAATTATTTTTTATTGGATTATTAATTTTTGTTTAGTTCTTGGGCGAAGCCATTGTTCAATAATTTTAAGTTTTTTATTCAGTTCCTGGCATGTCCAACTCGTTCACTATGATTTTTAGTTTATTTTCATAAGTTTATTTTTTTAATATAATTACTTTAAAAAAATTAATTATAATCATGAGACGATGGACTGCGTCCCACAAACTGGTTGGGAGCGGAAACAGAATATTAAACAGATTAAGAAACTTGAAATCAGCTTTAAACAAATACGATTTATACTAAAAGTGCAAAATAATCGAACATTATTTTGCACTTTCGTATATTTATCTCTTTTGTAGAATAACAGACTAAAAACTTTTTAAATCAAACTAACATTCTAAACAAACAATAATGGTAAACAAACTAGAAGCTAAACTAAAAAAACAGCAGGAAGCAATAAGAGATGAAGCTTTAATAGATAGAAATGCCATGCTTTATTTCAAGAGTTCCAAAGAATTGGGCGAAGATGAATCTAATTGTAAAGATTCAGATTTATACCTGCAAGGATTGGAAGAAACAAGAAGAGATGCATTGACAGGAAGAAGTGGTGTTGATTATGTCAACCTATGCCAAGAAGCAGGTATTGGTGGAGATGATTGTGAAGCTCCAGACCTGTACCAGCAAGGTTTAGTTGATGTTATACAAGAAGAGACATCATCAGCAAGACTTGACAGACAATTATCAACATTAGAAACCCAAGTATCAGCATTAAAAAAGAGTGGCAACCAGAGAAAGAAAGCCATTGATTTTCTTAAGGCAGTTGATGATTATGGTGTAAATGTATATGGTAGCTTTGCAGCAGATGCTGACTCAAAAAGAGAATTATTATTAGAACATTTTCCAGGAAGATTTGGAGCAGGCAGAAAGCAAGACCTTTCTCGATATGATGATGTACAAGTTGGCGCGATGTTTAGAAATATTGTTTCTGGCTATGAAAAAAGATACAGTCAATAAAGTTAATTTTTGATTTTTGTTTAGTTCCTGGCATGTCCAACCCGTTCACTATGATTTTTAGTTGATTATAATTTACTAGTTGATTTCTATAAGATATCTTTTAAAAAACTTAAAATAAATTCATGAGACTGTGGCTGCGCCCACAAACGAGTTGGGAGCGGAAAACAGGATTGAGAGCGGAAAAAAGATATTGATACGCTAAACAAATAAGTTTATTTTATTTTATCACTGATTGTGTTGGGAATTAAATCTTTATTCTCAACAATTCTTCATCCCCCTCATAATATCTCCCACAAGAAAACAACTTCCGCAAACAACAACTAATTCATCTTTTTTTGCCAATAATTTCGCTTTTTTTAGCGCGTCAAAAGGAGTTTTGATTAAATAAATGTTTTTTTGATTAAAGTGTAAATTCTTAAGAAACTTTGTAATATTTTCTGGCTTTTCTGCTCTCTCTTCCATACTCCATTTACCATTAATCCAATCACCCTTTGGGGTAGTTAAAGTGAATGTAGAAGCGATTGGCAATAATAGTTTAATCATTTCTTTTATATTTTTATCTTTCATTGCTCCAAAAACAACTTGAAATTTATTAAACTTATGTTGCTCTTTCAGAAGATTTAATTCGTTAACTAGGCATTCAATCCCATTAGGATTATGCGCACAATCGATTATAACATTTCTCTCGACAAACTCCAGCCTTCCGCGCCATTCTGTTTTTAGCAATCCTTTAATAATAGTGGGGTTAGGTATGTTATAGCCAAAATGCGTTAATGTTTTTATTGCTTCAATTGCAATTCCTGCATTAATTTTTTGGTACTCTCCTTTAAGGCTTATTTTTAGTGTAGTTGGCTTTGCAATAGATAGTTTTGCATTTCTTTCCTTGCAGATTTTTTTTATTACATTTAGCGCAGCATTACTTTCGCCAACTACAACATAGCAATTCCCTTTAAAATTGTCTTTAATAATTCCTGCTTTTTCAAATGCAATCTTTTCTATTGTATCTCCTAAATATTGTGTGTGCTCTTTTGATATTGTTGTTATTACTGCAACTAATGGTGTAACAACATTTGTTGCATCTAATCTTCCGCCCATTCCAACTTCCAGAACAACAATATCAACATTTTCCTGCTTGAAATAAAGAAAAGCCATTGCTGTGATTATTTCAAAATAAGTCTCATTGGTAATGTGTGGTTTTATTTGTTCAAAAAGCTCGACTAATCTTTTTTTTGTAATATTTTTATTGTTTATTTTAAATCGTTCTGTGAAATCAACCAGATGCGGAGAAGTGTAAAGCCCTGTTTTATATCCTGCTTCAATTAGTATAGATGTACACATTGCGCAAACACTGCCTTTTCCGTTTGTTCCTGCGACATGAATAACCTTTAGGTTTTTCTCAGGATTTCCTAATTTTTTTAGAAGTGTTTCTATTCTTTCCAAACCTAAATTTATTGTGTGAAACCCTCGCTGGTATAGGGAGGTCAGGATTTCGTTGTAGTTCATTTAGTTTTCTCCTTTTGTAAAAAATTAGTTTCATGTAACTTGATTAGACTTTTAAATATTGTGGATATAACAGTAAAAAGTTAACTTTACAGCAAAATTTAAAAAGGAAGAAGAGATTTCTTAATTAAATGGGCTCATAGTCTAGCGGCTATGACGTCGCCTCGACATGGCGAAGGTCGCCAGTTCGAATCTGGCTGGGCCCATTTATTTTTAAATAATTTAATAAAATAGTGTTAAAATATTAATAAAGGGTTATAATTATGTTATGAAAGTGGTATTGAACGAAGTGAAATACCACAGAAGGTATTTTCCGAGGTTTTTTTCTTACAAAAAAGCTCGTGGGAATCTGGCTGGGCCCATTTATTATTCTTTGCAATTAAAACAACACCTAAATTAGTTTTTAGTTTCTAACTGTTTAATAACTCTGTCTTCAGTTAATAGCCTCATCTGCTGTATTGCTATCTGGTTTAATTTAACTAATCTTTTATCTTGAAGTAAGCCTTCATTAATGAATAATGCATTGAGATTCTCAAGATTAGAAAGACAGACTAATTGAGAAACATTAGCATAATCTCGAATATTTCCACTTTTATCCTTGTTACTGTCCCTCCATTCTTTGGCAGTCATCCCAAATAATGCTACATTTAGAACATCAGCTTCAGAGGCATAAATTTGATTTATCTGTTCTTTTGTAATTTCTTTTGGGATTAAGTTTTCTTTTATTGCGTCAGTATGAATTCTGTAATTTATTTTCGCAAGATTTCTTTTGATATCCCATCCTAGTTGTTTCTGTTCTTGTTCTTTGAGTCTCTGGAACTCTTTTATCAAGTAAAGCTTAAACTCAACCGAAATCCAAGATGCAAACTCAAAAGCGATATCTTTATGAGCGTATGTGCCTCCATATCTGCCAGATTTTGAGACAATGCCCACTGCATTGGTTTTTTCAATCCATTGCTTAGCAGTAAGAATAAAGCTATTTAATCCCGCTTTTTTTCTAAACCCGTCGAATTCGACGGGTTTAAAATGTGGGTTGTTCAAATGTTCCCAAACCCCTAAAAATTCAATAGTGTTACGGTTTCTAAGCCAATTTTTGATAATATCATCAGTTCTAGCATTTTTGTATTTAGCAATATCTGTAATGCAAATATAATCTTCATCATGCTGTCTGTAAAAATTATTTCTTTATCCAAAACATTAATTTTTTCCATTTTGAACCTCTTGCCAACAATGATTTAATCCGACTTTGCTTTTAAATATGGCATATTCGCCATAATTAAAAGTAGGATTGTATACCAAAAGTAATTAATTTTCGAACAAATCAATTGCTTTTGTCTATATTGTGAGGATAACACAAAAGAGTTACTACCTGCCAGATTTCTAAACCCATCGAATTCGACCAGTTTAAATTTGGTCAAAACACCCTGTCAATCTCCTTAAAATACTCATTAATCCTTATCACAACGCTTGGCAATAAATATTGTTCAAACTTTTCTTTGTATCCTTCGCTGAGTTTAGAGAATTCATTTATTCTGTAATTGTTCCTTATCTTTTCCACTAACAGCAAATCCCTAAGCCGTTTTATTTGTCTTCTAACATTTGATGGAGCTATGCCGTGCTGCAGCAGTTTGTGCTCAGTTCTTAATTTAATCACTTCATCATTAATTTGCTCTGAGGTTATAATTCTTTTTTCAGTTCTTGCTCTTAGCAGCACATACAATATATCAACAATTACATCGCGTGAATCACCTGGTTGTAAAAGACCAACACTCAGACAAAATTTTTTTATTAATTCTCTCGGTTCCATCTTATCTGGACGCTCATATCTTCTTAATGTAAGTTCCATTAAAGGGGTATCTTTTGATACTTTTGGTTTTGACATTTTTATCACCTATAAATTATATAAAACAAATAGGTTTATATACCTCACAACGACTTGTCCACTGAAACACTCAATACAGCTTATTTTATCAAAATTCAAAGGTTTTAGGTGTTATAAGCCACTGGACAACATTGCTAAAAAGGTTTAATCTGCTTAGGAATAGAAAGGATTTTGGCTAGTGGGTGATAGAAATGTTTAGGTAAAAATAAGAGTTGATGTTAGAAGATTAAACTATCTCTCTCTTCTGATAATACCGTTGTTAGCATCAACTTCCACTACCTCTTCATCCATAAGCGCAGTTGTTGCAATTTTTGTTCCAATAATACATGGCTTTTTCAGTTCTCTTGAGACAATTGCTGCGTGGCTTGTTATACCGCCCTGTTCTGTGACAATTGCAGCTGACTTGCGCATAGCTGGCAAAAATTCAGGAGTTGTTTGGTTGGCGACAAGAATATCGCCTGTTCTGAAATTCTTAATATCATCTGTTTTTTTGATAATACATACTCTTCCTCTTGCATATCCCGGAGATGCAATAACTCCTCTTATTTCCATCACATTTCCATGCTCTTTTTTATTAATTAATTTAAAATAAGTTTCTGCTTTTTTCCCGCCAACAATATAATAGCCATGTTGTGTAAACGCAAAGAAACATTGGATTTTTCTTTCAGCTATTTCTTCATGCATCTTTTTCTTATCGACTTTATCAAACAAAATATCTTCTATCTCTTCAAAAACAGTGAATGTAAGCTGAGTTTTTGTAAATTCTGTCCTCTTTGAGATTTCATCAAAAAATAAATCAAAGAAGTGCATACCTATGTAAACACCGCTCTTTCGCTTGTCTTTCCATTTTCCAAATAATCTTGCAATTTGAAGAATGTTTTTTATAAATGATGGTAAGGATAATTGATTAATTAAATTCTCTCTTTCTCGTCTTGTATTTTCTAGCTCTTTTTCTTTCTCTTTAATTATTCTTTCTATATTATCTTTACCTTTTCGAGTTTCTTTTATCAATCCAATTATTTGGTTATAGAATTCCTCTGCGTCAATATAATGAACATTGTAATAATTATTTTGTATCCAATAGAATGTTTCTTCATGCTTCTTCAATTCGCCGTATAATAATGACGCTTGTTCTTTTAATTGCTCGAATGCAGGAAGCTTATTTTGGAATCTTTTTAATACTTTCTCTGCTATCTTTAATAATTGATAATCAGATTCAAGAGTAAATGAAAGATGAACAGGGGAAGTAAGTTTTCTTAATATATGAATTGTTCCAGATGGTGGTACGCCAATATTTTTTAGCTCATTAAGTATTAATTTTTCTAGCCAGTCCTCTTCACCAGTAGACATGAAAGAATCTGAAATATATGCGATTGAGCCTACTAGCTGGTATTGCTGGTAAAACTCTTTGAATGTCTGATATAACTCCATATTATTATACTTTGCAAAGTTGAGTTTCTTTAATCTGTCTGCTAATGCTAAATAATTTCTCCAATCATTCTCCCAAGTTTTGTACAAATCAATCACGTGTGTAGGGTCTTTTTTTGCCTGCTTAACAACCCACGCTCTCACTTCATTCATCTCTTTGATTCCCATATACCATTGCCCTTCATCGTTTTTTACAAACGCAAAGCAATATTTGTAATGCGGCTTATGTCTTTTGGCAAAGGTGTATAATTCACTTTCAGAGCTTGCAATTAATGTAAATACTTTTGAATGAAATGCCTTGTTATATTGATCTGTAATTGCCTTGACTGTTGTGGTTGGAAAACCGGCTAATTTTGTGTTTGCAATAGGAATGTGTTCAGTCTCTTTTTTTAGTGGAGTTAAGTTTTCTATTTCTTGGTATAACTTTTCTCTGCTTTTGCTTATGCCTTCAGATTTAAGAACACCTTTAAACAAATCATCTAAAAGAATATCCATCTCTTTTTCTTTTTTTTCTAATTCCTCTTTGCTAAGTTCAACACCCATATATTTTCTTATCTTTCTAAACAGCTCTCCTTCTCTTATGCTTTTGCATCTATAATAATATTTCTTGCTGTATTTTATTTGGATTTCTGTATAAGCCATCTCAGGGGATGATTATGTCCACCTGTTTATATGTTTTACGTAATTTGTGGACATAAGTGAGGATTTATGAAAATTAATTAATTAATTAATATAATTATTAATCAGTATGATGAAATGGTTTCATTTCTGTATCAAAAGAATTCGGTGGAATCTCTCCACAATAATCATAAGCTAACATTCTTCTTGCTTCCTCATTATCTTGTGTTTGTCCAAGAACCCATGAAAGTTTTACTAATGCTTTACGAAAGTTCATTCTTCCTAAAGGAACTGCTCCTTTTTCTCTCAATTGGATATCGATACCATTGGCTAATATTACTGGGCTTCCATCGTTTGAAACAACGCCAACAACTAATCCTGCTTCTAAAGCTTTTAATGTTGCTTTGGCTTCAGCATCTCTTGTATGAGATAAAAGATCATAACCATCTGTATTTGTACCGAGAATGTATCCTCTATTTCTTGGTGTAACTTTATCTTGTGGTATAACTTCTTCTCTTGGTGTAATAATATTAGAAATAATCTGTTCACCATAATCAGTTCCAATAACAACATTTGCGTATCCAACATTCAATTCGAGATTTGTTTTTAATAATGGGAATTCAGTTGGTTTAGTTATTTTATATTGATGACTATTATATTGTGGACTAAACTTAAATTTTCCATCGACAATCGCTACAATTGGGCCATCCCAACTTCTGAATGCATCATATTTATGTGTACTAAATTTAAAAGCAGTTGATGCTCTGTAAAGGTTAGTAAATGTTGATGTTTCATCTCCTGAAAAACATAGAACAACATCATTAATCCCTGAATTTGCTGCTGTAAGAACAGAATCATAAAAAAGCTTTTCCGCATGATGCATATCTTTTTCAGCTGGAACCTGCGTTCCTGTAAATACAATTGGCTTGTTAAGGTTTCTAATCATTAAAGCAACAGCCATAAGAGTATCTTCCATAGTGTCTGTACCATGAATAACAACTATTCCAGAAATATCATCTCTCATTACATAATGATGCGCTCTTTCTGTTATTATCTGCCAATCTTGTGGTTTCATTTCTGAGCTATCTTTGTTGCTAAATACTTCATCTACTTCAAGATCTGCCAATGTTTCTAATGAAGGGAATTTGTTTATTAGCTCTGGTCCATTATACTTAACTTTTAATGTTGGACTAAGAGACATTGCCGGTGTTCCACCGCATGTGAGAATTGCTACTTTTTTCCTTGCCATAACCTGTTTAGAATTACCATTATTTATAAAGTTTTCGTTTTTTAACCATTGCTTAGTAACAACATAACTATTATTTTTAGATACTCTTTTACTCAAACTCACATTAACCACTTCTAGCTGAACTGTTTTTCTTACACCGACGATAAATCATTTTTTGTTATTTCTTTTGTGTAATGGAGAAAAAATATTCTTCTCTGACGACAAATCAATTTCAGTTGGTCAATGTGAGTTCAAAAGAACAAAAAGAATTCTTCATGAACGTGTCCAATCAAGTAGTATATGAAAAATAAAAAATAAGAAATATTCACTTTGCTAGGTCTTTTTGATATACAAAAGTCCTTGAGGTTCGAACAAACCTCAAGGACTTTTGTATATCTCGGAAATCAACGCGATCGCTGTTATACGCCCAGAAAGTCCGCAGACTTGAGAATGCAATGTGGTTCGAGCGTAGCGAGAAAGTAGAATTTCAATTTCTTAATATCAATAACTGCCGAAGGTAGACTATATTTCGTAGAACCGAGAGCCCCCTACTATGTTGTGTGTTAACTTAAAAGTAGTTAATAAACCGAAAGATTTATAAAGTAGTTATTTATTCTAATCTTATCATGGCAGAAAATCAAACACAACCAAGTCCACAATTTATATTGTTGGTGAAAGAAGCAGGAGTTTTCAGACCCGCACAATTAAAGATGCCTGAAAATTATATTGGTTGTGATTTAGAAAGAAATGTAGAAGTTGGAAGTCAAGACATTTCGCCTGATTCTTTAAATTTAGTAAGTTCTGTTTATCTTGGACCAATAAATATTTTTGAAGAACAATTGGAAACCATTACTCGCAGTGATGCTTATGAAAGACTAAGAGAACATAAATATGGAATTGCATATGAAATTGTAAGACTCGCAGAAGATGTTGCAAAGAGGCAAGGAGTTCCATATTTTGGGGTAGATGTGGTTCAAACAGGAAAGGATAGAACTAGGAAATTCACAGAAAGAAATGATTTTTTTTGGACCAAAGATGATGAGAAAGAATATGATTTAACTGATAAATTTGTTAAGCCAAAAAAACCATTAGAGTTTGTTCTTCATCCAACAGCACAATTATATATGCAAAGAAAGTAAGGAGAACTTTGCAAAATTCATCTTTTCATGTGCACAGTTCTGAAGAGAACTTGAAATGAGCGTAATTTTAGCGCAAGTAACATATTTATCCGCTAAAATAACTCTTTTTCAAACTTCTTTAATGTTTTCTTTTCGTAGTTTTCTCATATGAATGAAATGAGTATGTGGTGGGGGCTCTCGGTTCTCGTAGAAATTGAAATTATATTGCGTATAACTGTGGATTTCTGAGAAGTTAGAAAGCTTTGCTTTCCAACTTACAAATGGAATTATATCAAATCACTTTAATAATCGGAACATTAGTGACTAGCAGAAAGTGAT
>JAGVYH010000004.1 GCA_018303325.1 Candidatus Woesearchaeota archaeon | reverse complement strand
AGATAAATTTGATTATGTATTGGATGAGTTAAGAAAATTAGGCTTTACTCCTGATTTAGAAAAATTAAATATTACAGATGATAATACACGCTCTGATGAGAAATTAAACAATATATTATATGAACAAAGAATGAAGGTATTTTCGCAGATATTATCATCTACTTCTTCAGATAACGAAACATGGGTAAAACGTTTAGCTTTGATTTATGATACTGCTGATGGAAAAATATATGATGATTTTGCTGCTGTTGTTGTTGACCTGAAAGGTGCAAGAAGAAAATATTATAAAAATAAAATAAGTGGAACAGAAGATGAAGTTACAAGAAAAAATAGTGAAATCAAACAATTAACCACAAGAGCAGAAAGTGCAGAAACATCTTTAACACAAGCTAATACGCAACTTGCTGAAAGAGATGGAAGAATACTGGATTTGGAGCAGAAAATTAAGGGTATTAAGAGTAGACAATCAGAGTCAGATAAAGTATATAGGGCAACATTAGAAGATGCTGCATTCCATATTTGTTTAAGTTTAGATTATGATGAAAGAAAAAAAACAAGATATAAAGAAATAGAAGGTAGTGAAAAAGATAAATTCAAACAAATGACAAATGATGAATTACAAGGATATATAAAGACCAACTTTAACAAATTAGCCAAAAAAGCAAGGGAATCTAAAGGGATATTAGAAAGATGCTTAGAAAAAGTTGGAACAATTCTTTCTGCATTTAATTGTTGGTATAGAGAATATAGATCAAAGGAATTTCAAGAAATGAAAGATAGATTATCTTCTTCAGAAAAAAAATTAAGAGGGGTAACAGAAAAATTAGAATTGGCAAATAAACAGATAGAGATATATACAAAAAGTTATATTACACGTGAAGAAGACTACGCAAATGTTAGAAAAGCAAAAGATGAGACAGAAAGAAAAGTAAGAGAGAAGTATGATAAAAGGATTGGCACAGATCTGTTTACAAAGCAGCAAGTGGAAGATAAAGTATTAGCTGAAATCGCAGAATACAGAGCAAGGAGAACCCCACCGCCTCTGCCAGAAGATGCTTTAAAATCTGCTGTCAAAGGAAAAGAGAATGATTCGGTGGCTATCACAAGTACGCAGCAACCTATAAGACAATCAACTATATCGCTAGGACAGGATTTAGCAGCAACTCAACATGCAGGACATGAACCACAAACAGTAATATTACCGAATACACCAGATGAAGCATCTGATTCAGATTCAAATGCACAACCAGCATCACCTAAAACTTTAGTAGAAATTATTAATGAAAAAACAACAGATGCAGATGAAACAGTAATAAGAAGATATATCGCTTATGGTTTATTTTATATTTTAGATAAACGAAAAAAAACAAAAGAAGAGGTTTTTGATTATACCTCACAAAAAAGCGGAGCAGGTGAAGAGTTTGGTAAACAATTGAGAAGGACAATAGAAAAGTTGTATAAATTAGAGAAGAAAAAGGAAAAAACAACAGAAGATAAACGTAAAATGCTGACTACTGAACAAATTAAATCTGTTGATGGTTATATTAAACAAGAATCAGATAAATGGAAAGTAAATGATAATAATCAGTTAAGACATAATATGATGGTTGATTTTCTGAGGGAGATTTATAATGTAATGGACCATAATAAAATATTAGCAGATAAGAAAATAGAAGAAGGAGATAAACTTAGTGAAATTAATCCTTATTTAAAAAAATCAATTGATGATTATTTTAGCCAAACATCTGTACCTTCTTCAACAGAATCATCACAAAAAAATAAAATATATCCGAGATGGTTGTCGAGCTGGCCAGCAATAGCTGGTTTAGTGTCTGTTGTAATTGCAGTAGGGGCAGGTGGGTTTCATTATTATAATCCAAATAACCAACCTGCTGAAACTGAAAGTAACAAAGCAGTAGCACATCCTCCTGCAACATCAGATAAAGAAAGTATAGCAGAACAATCTGTTGAAAAAGATGAACAGAAAGTAAAGGATACAGATAAAACAAGGCAATCTGCCAACGTGGAAAAATCTAAATTATTTCATGAAGATACAAAAAATCTTGAAGAAATAAAACCAGCAAAAAATGTAATGAATGGAGAACAAGAAGCATTGCATCAGCAAAATATTTTTGCAGTTATAAACAACGCTGCTCATGTGTATGCCAGCGAATTTCTAGCTCAACCAGCAATTAAGATTGCCAAATCAACAGATGAAAATCCTGTTAAATTAGTTAATGATACACAACAGACTGAGATTATAAGCCTATATTCTACTAATTTCAAAAAAATAACAGAGTATTTAAGCAATAATGGCTACATGATCAGTAGCAGTGGTAATTCGTGTACAGCTAATTTAGAGAGCAGATTAGAGACGAGAGAAATAAATATGTCTTATGATGCAAATGGTATTACAATAAAAGAAAAGATATCAAGAACCATCACTAGAAAGAAAAAATATAAGCATTATAGCTATAATCTAATTTTCAATAATAATAGTGTAACTGTTCAAGGTGAGTATTATCAGTTGTCTACTGATGCCAGCCATAATTCGTGGATATTTGGCTGTGTTGATAATAAAGATTGCGAAGAGCCAAAAAAAAGAAAAGTTGAAAAAGAGGCTTTTTCGAGTTTTGATATTATTGTAGAACATTATATTGGAAGTAAAATGACTTTTGAATTAAAAGAAGGCGAGCTTGAGCTATTACTTGTATTAGGAGGTAATAATACAATATATGAGCCTACTCCTGATACCAAAAAGCACGCTGAAGAATATATGAAGGTATTTGGAAAAAACATTACAGAGGGGGTTAAATTAGCTCTCACAATATTAAATTATATTAATAATTAGACAAGGTGATAACAATGGCAGCTGATAATACTAATGAAGAAGGAAGTGATACAAAGGCATGGATAGAAGGCGATATGCTTAAAGTTGAATATTATAATGATATATATAATTTTGATCTTACAAAAGTTGATAAAAGGGAGATAGAGCGAGGAAAATTTAGTGTTGTCCTTTTTGACGAGACAGACAGCTTTTGTGTAAAAATCAGTTCTGGAAACAGTCGGGGAGTAACACGAAATGATATTTATGTTCACAAACATTTAGAAAAAAGTGGATTATTATCTAAACTTGAGAGCCCTTTTATTGCACAATTAAGATTAAAAAATGAAGATTCTTTCAAGGAGAGAACAGATATTTATTTTATGAAGAATATGAAGCGATTTGGTGCAGTAACACTTGATGATGTGATTGAGTTTGAGAAAGCAAAACGCGAAAAAGAAGAGGAAGAAGGAGAAGATATAAACGGATGTGAAGTTACCACAAAAACTCTCAAATTATCGCATGCATTGTCATTTTATAGAAAATTGCTGTCTCAGCTAAATGTTTTACATAAGGAAGGTGTTATTCATTTTGACGTTACACCTGGTAATGTATTCCTAAAATATTCTACAAAAATTGAAGGTGCCACTGGGAAAAAAAGAAGAATACGTCAATTATCTGACATTATATTAATTGACTATGGATTAGCAAGAAAAAAAGATATGCAAATAGGTCTTTTTTTTAATCAAAAACGCGCTGTTGGGTCACATTCAGCAGGCAACTACAAAACTTGTTACAAAGGCCATTCTGACCGCAAAATTGCATGGTATAATGAAGATGGAAGCCCTTTAGAGTTAATGATGACTGATTCTAGTGAACAGCCAGCCAAACCATCTATAGATATTTTCCAAGCTACAAATTTAGCAGTGTGGACCTTAACAGGCAATTCAGCATTTTATCTTAAAGGCAATCATTTAAGTTATATGATTAACATTCTTAAAAGAGCATCTGAAGACAAGGAAATAGAAGAATTAGACAAAAAACTGTTTGATACGGAAAAGAGGAAAGCAGAAGAGAAAATTCAACAAAGAGGTCTTGAACTTTTGAAGATTTATAGAGAACTATTTGTAAATGAATATGGTAGCAATAATGTTGAAAAAATTGAAAATGAAGTAAGATCAAGAGAATATACCACTCTTTTAGAATGCGTTGAATCACAATATGGAAAAATGTTAAGGCAAATAATAGAGAAGAATAATAAAGAAATATTAAACGGCTCTGACGGACAATTCTTAGACGCATTCATACCTATATTGGTCAGAGGAACAGGTAGTCTTAGCGGCAACTACACTTCTGTCGAAGATTTACTGGCACCTGATAATTCATCAGGCGTATTGAACAAATTAGAAAAGAAGTATCCACAGTATTTTAAGTATGAATCTGTTGAAGATATTGTTGAAGAAGAAACAGAAAAGGAATCTTTGTTTGGAAAAGTGGGTGGCGCATGTTATAGTGGGCTTAAAACAATAGCAGAACAATTAGGGATAAAACCGAAAAAAACATCAGAGCCATCTGCACCACAACCCACACCGTCTCACGCAGTTCCTCCACCACCACCAAAACAAAAAGTAAGTACATCATCATCTGCACCACAACAACCTGCTCCATCGCCAGGTGCACAACAACCACTATCTACTTCACCTGCAGTTCCACAATCACCCACCACAAAAGGAGAAGAAGAAACCTTGACTCTTGACGATTCTGTAGATGAAGCAGCACGGAAAGACAAAGCAGTACAGAAATTAGAAACAGCTCTAGAACAAAAAGGCAAAAAGGCAAAAGTTCCTATGACAATTAATTTAATAGCACAACAATTAAAAGATAAATCTGTTTCATTTTACCAAAAACATAAAAAAAAGATTATAATTGGAGGTATTACTGCAGCTGTGTTAGGAATAGGCGCATTAGGTTATTATCTTTATAATAATTATCACCTCTGCTGTCCTCGTTCATTAGACATTATTTGTGGTGAAGTCACTTGTTCAGAACCCGAGTCGGCTCCTGTATCTAAACCAGACAAGGAAACTAATAATATGAATGATTTAATACGTCAACCTAAAATACCATCACCATCATCTACACCAAGAATAGCTGAATCAGATATGATTGCGAATCCTAGACGAGCACCAGAAGGAGTAAACGATAATATTGATAAAATACTTAGTTGGGGTTGGTTTGTTACAAAACAGCCAGAACAACCACATGAACCTCAGCCATCACAAACAAACGATTTAGGAGAAATTAAACTTAAAACATATCCAAGACGACACGTTTCAGATCCAATTGAAATTGATTTGGTCAAAGAAGGAATTGATGGTATAAAAACAAAGGATGACTTAAAAAAAGAATTTAATCCTGAGAAAGGAATAGAATATGATTCAAATAAACTTGCGAAACCAGTTTATAATAAAGATAACGGCACATTAACAATCATACCAAAAAAGGATAAAGATGGAAAGCCATATATTGGCAAAGCACAATTATCAATAAGAACAGAAGAAGGTGATTGTTCAACATATTGCTTTGAATTTTCGAATAAAAAACCAGAAGCATTGAAAAAAGGAACAGTTGTTTATGTTAGTGAACATGGTTCTAAAGAAATTATTCTTGAAGATTATTTTAGTGATGATGGTGGAAACAGCAAACTTAAAGTAAATAGTGTTGAAGTCTTTGATAAAGGAAAAGATGTCGTAGGGGAAATTGTTGCTGGAAAGGTTAAAGCCACAAAAGAAGGGCGTAAAATACCGATTAGTTCTACAGGACCAGATTTTTACACACTTAGAACATCAACCGGATTAGATGCAAATGGAGCAGTAAAAATTAAGATTACTGTCAGCGACGAGAATTATAGTGTCGAAAACTGGTTCTGGGTTGCTGTAACTCCTGTGAATGATTGTCCACGAGTTAAGAATGATGCAAAAGGAAATATAACACGATATATTCCCAAAGGTTCAAATGTAAGAATGCATAGTGAAGATATGTTTGTTGACCCTGAAGGAGATAATATAATTGTCACCTCAAACACAGCAGGTGTCAAAGTCAAAAATATCGACGACCACATTTTTGTCATAAATTATGATAAAGACACTGGCGCTCCATTGAAAAAAACAGTTTATGTTGAATTAAACGCAACAGATGGCTCAAGTGGAATGTGCCAAACATTAGAAGGTAAGATGACAGATAAATCAACAATAAGAGTAACACCTGTTTATTTTCATAGTTGGGAAGAAATTTCACTTAATGGCGGATATGTTATAAGATACAAGGTTTTGGATACATTTCTGGTTGAAGGGGATGGTATAAAATGTGGCCACGAAGATTGTATGTATGAAGGTTACATCTCAGGATTAGAAATATCGCTGTCTTTTAGAAAACAGATGGAAGATACAATTAATTACATTGTAGAACATAATTTGTCTTTGACTAGCATTTCAGGAAAATTAAAAATTAGAACTAATAAAGAACAAATTGCTGAAGAATTCGGATATATAAAAACAGAAGGATTAACAGATAAGGTTGACATTGAGGTAGAAAAATTAGATTCTACACCATCTGTTATTAGAGACATTTTAATGAATGAAATGAAACCAGGGAGATATTTGCAACAAGGGCAAGTGTTTATACAAATTGAATTTAAAAAAAAGAAGTGATAATTATTGTTTTGATTTAAAGTACATATTATATGAATATTTAATTTACATTAATTAGAGTGATTAGTTTAACTATATAATTAGTGTTAAGTTAATTAGAAGTTTAGTTTAATAGTTCTTATAATTGTTTATTCTTACTTCTACAACTCGCCACCGACAGTAAATAAGACTTCTGTTGTATCTTCATCTTTTCCTGGAGAATAAAATGGTTTTAATTTAAAATCAATTCTAAAATCATCCAATGAATTAAATACAACCCTCATTTTCGGTCCGACACCTACTTGAACATATCTGTCTCCTTTAAAAGTAGCTCTTTCTGTTTGTGGAACATCTATCCACTGTTTCATTTGACCATCTGCATGTATCCCCAAAAGATAAAGAGAACCTATTTTACCTATATCAAACAAAGATTCCAGAGAACCATCTACAGTGAATAAACCACCAGTATTATTATGATTTGGATTGAAAACCCAAGAAGCACTGGCTTTATATTCAAAATCATCCAACGGAGATAATGTACAATTTCCTATTTCATCACCAAAAACAGTAAATTGAACTTCTGTCGTTGCTGAAGAAAAGTCAACATTATTATAGCCTAAAGCTAAAAATCCACCAAAAGGTATTGTTCTGAACAACCTGCGCATTTCTCCGCCAAAACCAACATTTGTTCTGCTTTTTGAAAAATGATTATAAGCATTACTTTGAGCGATTAAAAAAAAGTTTACATCATCAACCTTAGGTGAGAAAGAAACTTTAAATGATCCACTTAATTCAGGATTTAATGCTTTTAGCCATTCGCTATTATTTCCAAAGAGATGTGAATAGGAAATTTTCGGATGGATTATAAGTTTATAACTTCTTTTTTCATATTTTAAAGGTATCCTTTCAAATTCTCTTCCATCTGAAGGGTATTTTGCAATAACAGCATCATCTTCATCAACCAAATAATAAACAATATTAAAATAATTATTTCCAAACCCAATATTTTTTGGATTTGCTCTTAGATGATACAATAATTGGTTTGGCTGAGAAGTATCCATTTGTTTTAAAGAAATACCATCTGCATCTGTTTTATATATTAATTCAAATTTATCATCATCATTGCATTTTATTACACGAATAGTAGACAAGCAGATATTTCCTTTTTCTCCACCCCTCTTGTTGAAACATTGTTCCACTTGGATTACAGGATTAGTACATTTTGTCCGCGCCTCAGCATCCGCCGAACCAACAACAATTAAAGCAGCCAAACCTACACCACTAAGAATCGCCTCTGATTTATTAAGAACTTTACTAAGAACTACTCCTGCCTTATCAGCAACATAATCAAATGCTTTATGAAACCTGCCTTTTTCGCCAGAAATACTTTCGGTTTTATGAGAAATAGCGCCATCTGTTGAACCAACTGTTTCTGCTACAATTTCATCAAGATTCATACCAGAAGGTATAACCATTCCATTTATATAGTTTTTCATTGTTATTCCTCGTGAGTAAATTCAAATTTGATTTATGGAAACATTGTGTTTAATGGAAACATCATGCTTATTAAACATTTATCTTATTATCATCATTGCATCATGCATTAATCTTGGCGCAGATTTAATAACATCGCTTCCTTTTATCGCTCCATACATCAATGTTTCAGGATTATTTAAATATCCAATAGCTTCTCTCAAAAAGGTTTTATCTGTTTCGCTATAAATGCGTTTCTCCTCTCTGCCTTTTTCCACTCCATCATTTCTTTGCAATTTAATTAATCTGAACATCTGCGCAATCTCTGTTGGAGATGCAATTATAAATCTTCCAATTTGGTCCCGCCCATACAATAGATTATAAAATGATTTTAATGCTGGATCTTCGGGCTCATTTATGTCTTGCAGTTTAGCTGTTATGTCATAAGCTGAAGTTGTATTTGTGCTGTAAGATGATGAAGTTACTTGCGATGTTTGCGCTGGTTTAACATGTTCAACACTCTCAACACACTCAACATATTCAACACTTCTTACAGGTCTTTCTTCTCTTCTTGATACTCTTGTTGATGCACCAGTTGATACTTCTGTTTGTGTTCCTGCTTTTTCTGAATTTTGCTGTGTTTTTACTTTTACAACAGCATAACCAGAAACAACTTCCAGTTTTGGCCTTTGAGCAGCTGTTTGAGAGATAGTTGCTTCTTTAGCTGATGGAATTGCTTCTTGTGCTCTCTGCGGTTTAGATGTATTATTATCAATCTCATCATTAACTACAACAGGTTTACCTGCTTTTTTTTCAACTACATCCTTATATATTCTTGCTTCATTATCCAATTTAATCAACAATTCTTTTGCCTCGCCAACAACCTGTGAATAAAGCTCATTGTATCTTTTCGCTTCTCTTCCAACAAAAACCATGCCTTCTAATTCCTTATGAACTAACAAATAACTTTTATGTGTTGATATATCTAAAAGTTCTTTGACTTCTTCTGTTGTTGTTGATTCTTGTTTAACATTATCTTTAATTTTATCTCCAATTCTCTGCAATAAAGCAGCGCTTCTCTCCAGATACATCACATCTGCCCTTAACTCTCGCCTTAAATCAAAATATTTCATGCCTGACGAGCAAACTAACTGCATTTCTCTATATAAAGCATTTATCTTCGGCGTCAAACTCTCGTCCAAGAATTTCTTTTTCTGTCGCCTTGAAATGTCTGCATCGCCTGTCGGAACCTCGCTGAGGAAATCCTCGACGACAGGTCTCTCCACCCTAATTATCCCATCCAGTCTTCTCTCAAGGTCGTCTTTAACTGCCCTTACTTCTATGGGTGATGACGAGTGCAGATATTTTTGGATAATTTTATCGTCGTGAAAACTGCCTAAAGAATGGACGGCATGGCCGTAGGAGAGGATGAATTGGTTTGGCTGGTGTATTGAAGGAAGAGAGGTTAATGCCGCTTTAAAATTAGGTAAGGTTATTGCTTCTATTAATAAGTAATAGCCATGCGCTGTACTATTCAAATTATCAATTGTTACATCAGCATCAGTAGATGTTCTGCTCACTGATTCTAATATCAAACGAGAAACCTTTGTATTTACTTTTTTAGTTTGCTGTTTCAAATATCCTCCAATTGCCGAGTTAATGGTTTCAATCATTTCCTTTAAAGGGATTATTTTTCTCCATACTGATTCTTTGTACGGTGAAGTCTCAAATACACTTAGAGGATCATACACATTTAAACAATCTTCTAATTCTCTCTGAACGGCAATTATTTCTTCTCTACTTTTTGTTAAATCATCATCAAACGTTCTTATTTTTCTAACTAATTTGCCTGCGTTAGTTATTGCCCTATCTAATTCTCCCTTATTCTCTGCCCATATACTCAAGCTTATTCGCTGTTTATCTTCTTGAGGTTTACTCATTTATACCACCGCTGTTCAGACATTCTACTGAACACAAAATTTTTTCTTCTCCTGTTATTGGGTGAAATACCACTAACTGATTATCTTTCATTTGTTTAGATTTCCATATCTCTGCCATTTTTGGTTCTTCTGATTTCAGGCGTTGATATGCATCAGCAAAACCTTGTTCCCAATTATAGTTCACTTCAATAAAAGGCATACTTTGAGGTAGTCTATAACTTGGATTTTTTGCTCTGTAATCATCTTCATTCTTTTCCAAACATTCACAAACAAAAAGCTCGTTAAGTATCTTGCCAAGTGTGTCTATATTCATTCTTGAATATCCATTTAACTTTTTTACCATCTTATAAATATTATCTGCAGTAAAATAAATATCATTAGGATTAATTAAATTAAAATTATCTGGAACTTGTGAGGCGATAATTTCTTGCCTTTTTTCAGGTTCTTGCATTTCATGTGAACTTTCAGTTTCGCTTCTTTTTTCCATACCACCTTGTTTTCTAGCAACATAATCGTATATAACTTTCATGATTTCGTCGCCAAAAACAGGATATCCTATAATCGATTTGCACATTTGCTGAAAATACACTTCCATTGCATTGTAAACATCCTGCATTTCAACATACATTTTTCCGTCGTGTGTTATTCTTTCATGATTGTGGAGCAACATAGAACCATATATCATTTTGAAGAGATTTTTTGTGTAACTAATTGCTCTTATTTTTCTTGGGATAATTTTATGCAGGGTATTCTCAAATGGATTTATCATTTCAACATATTTAAGATTCATGCCCTCGCCAATTAAAGATTTTAAAGCAGTTTCTTCTTTTGAGCTTAAAGCTTGTTTTGTTTTTAGAAGCCCGCTCATATTCCTTGCAACAGTTCTTATCACTTCACCTATGTGTTCTTCACTAGTATCTGTTCTCAGCTCAACAAATCTTCTTCTCATTTCTTCACTTAAATCTAGATAACTTTCTATTGCATCAGCTGTTATGAATGATTTGTTTGCTTTTAATAAGAATTCCAAAACTCTCCTGTCGCCTGTTTCTGGATTAATGCTTGGGCTTGTTACTTTTCGCGGATAATCTTTTCCCTCAGCAAGACACAAAATCATTTTATAATGATCATTGTCATTGCCTTCTGTAAGATAATTCTTTGCTTCGATAATATAACCTATTCTTGCATGATTCATCTCTTCAAAATTCCTCATTTCAGCAGCATTTGTGCTTGAGACCATCTTATAAATCATGCCTTCTGGAAACAATCCTAAACATGCATCAATAATTACAGTTTTTCCAGAACCACTTGGGCTGATAAACATAATATTAACACCACCAAGTATCCCAAAGGCAACAGAAAGAATATTTTTTTCTTCACCGCCGACACCTACGTCTTTTGCATATTCAAGCAAATAAGTTGTGGGTTTTCTTTGAACTAATTCAGTTAATTGTTTATTTTGATGTTTTTCAACAACAGAGTCAATACTTGAATTATCTGTTCTTGCATTTCCACCTATAGGTATTTCTTCTCTTATTTTTCTTCTTATATTCTTTTCTTCTCGTCTTTCGCTTAAGGGGTCTCTTCGATTCGCTTGTGCTGTTTTATCCACTAGTGTTCTTATATCCTCGCTAGGCATATATTCACTAGGCTTTTCTCTTTCTGCAGAGCCATCACTACTTACTCCATTATCAACTATCACTCCTTTTTCTCTTAATACCTTCTCTACTCTTCTATTAAGTGGAATTAACTTGCCTCTTGTTTCTGTTTGCTCTTGTGGATTTTGTGCTTTTTTTTCAGGCTCCTGCACTAGCTTATAATGTCTTCTCAATACATCATAATATTCTTCGAGAAAAACATAAAATGCTAGGTGTTCTTTCCATTTTTGTTCTCTTGCCATCAATGCTTTTAATTTTTGCTGCTCTGTATCATCATCTCCAATTGTTCCCCTATCTAACACAGCATCAGAAAGTCTAGTAAGTACACTTCTATCGTATAAAAAGTCATGAAATAGTTTTTTGTGCGCAGTTCTATTCATTTAGGAACACCTTTTATTGAGTTTTAATATTTCAGTGGTATACTAAAAGTGATTAATTTGTAGGAAAACTAATTCAGTTTAGTATATAACTAATAATTTTTCATTTAATTTGTAATAATGAACTAATTATGTTATAATCACTTAATTATTCCTCTTCATTATCCGAATTGTATTTATGTTTTTCAAACTGTGCTAATAAATGAGCTGTTGTAACAAGTTCGCTTGGCGATGTTAAATCTAATTCTATTGCTGTTTCATGATATAATCTATCTATCTCTCTTCCAGATTTAAGTGTTACATCTAATTGCGAGAAGTTTAGTAATTCACTTATATTTACATCGCCAAATATCCTACCCTCTTGGCAATTTGCTTCCATCTTTTCCATTATTTTTCTGTGTATTGCTATTTCCTCTTCCGGTGTTTTTGGATATCCCATTGTTAATTTTTTCATCCTACTTCTTATTGCCTTGTCTATCTTTTCAGGTTTATTAGTTGCAAATATAGTTATAATTGGCACAAACAAATATTCTAACATACATGTATTTAATGTAGTAACAATCATGTCCATTTGACTATTGTCAGCACCCTTTTGGCTTCTTTCACCAGTAATTCCATCTGCTTCATCAATAACAAATACAGCACCTTCGTAATTTCCATCTCTTACTTCTTTGAAAATCTTTTTATATGCACTATTAACATTAATTGCACTGCCACCAAAATAAGTACTTACTAACTCAGCGCCTTTTTTCACATGAAATAAAAGGCCGGCTTCTTCAGAAAGACCTTCTATTAATGTGGTCTTACCTGTTCCAGGCGGACCTTTAAGAAGATAATTGAAAAATATTTTTCCAGGATTGTATCTTTTATTAAGCCTTTTTCTGTCATTGATTTTTTTTATTATATTTCTAAATTCCTCTTTAACATCTTCGTGGCCAGCTATATAATCATGTTCTCTCACTTTCCTTATTTTCTTTCTTTCATCAAATGCTGGATCTTCAAAACTTATCTCCACATAATTATCTTTTTTATTAACTCGTGTATTCTCTTCAAAATCAATAACATAAGTTTCTCCTTTTATTTGTGCAGTCTTTTTTTTAATTTTGTTGTATATACCTCTATGTGTCTTTGCCATAGTTTCTAATGAAGAGTCAATATTCCAGTCAAAGAAAGCCAGTGTAAATGCTTCTGTCTCTCTTTTAGTTTTATAACACATTTTAGAAATATACGCTTTGATTATATCGCTAATAGCATCTGTGCTTGTTTTTTCGAAATCAATTTTTATATCTTTGAATTCATCACTGCTTTTTCCATTTTCATAACTTAACACTTTTTTGCCGACTTTTGCGCCGAGATATATGCCTAATAATAATGCTTCAACATCGCCTAATTCTTCTTTATATTTCTGAAATACAGCTTCTTGACTGGTAAAAAAAGAAAGAAGAGCGTTATAAACCTTGTTTGATGATGTAGTTTGCTCTGTATAGCCACAACTACTTAATCTTCTTTCAAGGTTATAACCTCTCTCACCTAATATTGATGAAGTATTGTGTTCTGCTCTAAAATACTCATTAGGTGTCACTAAAATTTCAGTTATCATTGTTAAAGCACCAGTTAGCTCATTTTGTCTGTTTCTATTTGTCGTAATTTGCTACAGATCTCATCTCTGTTAAAAGGTTTTGTTCGTACTTCATGTCGTCATCTGTTTTAGGTCTAGTCAAGTCACTTACCTCTGGTGCCTCTCCTGGTTTCATTGTTGTGCTGCTAGTCATTCCTCTTATGATTACTCTTTTCTTTAGTTCTACCTGATTTGCTCTACCTGCAAGATTAACATATTGCTCAAGAGATTCGTCTGCTTCCACTTCTTTTACTGCAGCAGCAGCAATTGTATCCCCTGACACACTAGGTCCGATTTGTACTTGTGCAGTATATACTGCATCTAATGTCTGAAGTTTTGTGTACATTTCTTCTTGTTTGTTTTCTAATTCTCTTATTTCTCTTTGTACACTACCTAAGCAATTTTTGTTCACTGTATAATTATTTTTATCAGTTATGTAATTATCTCTCAATTCTTTTTTTTCTTTTCTTAATGCTTTGATCTCTGCATCTAAATCTTTTCTTGATTCTTTATTTTTTAATGGTGTTGTTTTTAATTTTTCTTCATTCTCTCTAATCTTAGCATGTATCTCACCCATTAAATCATATGCAGAGATAGAAGATTCAGCTGCTTCTCTCATGATTATTTCATAATGGTCTGCTAATTTGTATAATCCTGATGGTGTACCACCGCGAGTTGTACTCTCATCATGCAATCTTTTTTCAATAAAATCAATATCCCATTTTATTGCATCACGTCTGGTTTGATAATCTGCGTCAGCATCCTCTAATTGTTTTACACCATCATTTTTCCATGATGAAGGCAGTCTCTTGTAAACCCAATAACCTATTTCCTGAAGAACTGATAATTGTTTAAGGTCTTTCCCTTCTAACCAAGTTCCAACTAATGCTCTTTCCTCATCAGCAATAGCTAGTTCTTCAAGAGCTTGTCTTGGTGTATATTGTGGGTTACTACCTGGTTTATTGCCTCTCTCTTTCTTAAATTTCTTAGATTTTGCCAAGAGGTCATCTGTTGTTTTTTCTGTCGCATCATTAACTTTACCCTCTATTCCATGTATATTATCTGTCCTAACCCCTCCTTGCTCATCCTCACCAGTTGGTATTGCAGCTGGCACATCATCATCATTTCTTCCGCTTGCATCTTCCATTTTAATCCCTCCGCATTTAATTTTAATTTTTTAGTTTATTTTTATCTAATTTTTTACTTATTTTGTTTTATTCTTTTATTTCATTTATCTCATTTATTTTTCAATCTGTTTTTTATTTTGTTTTATTTTTCCATTATTTGTTTGATTTCTCGACTATATTTTGAATTTATTTTAAAGGGTTTGTTATTTTAAGCAAGTTATTTTTAAAAAACCCAAAATAAAAAATTAAGCAATAATATTAATTAAACTCACTTCACTGCCTGTGCAGTCGGCTGCATAGCTGTTCCAGGCACCTGATACAATCCAAGCACTTTCTTGCCCATTACATCTGTTTGTGTTACTACATAGTCCAGTCTAGCGCCTTCGTCATGCATCATCGCTGTTCTTTTACCCTCAACCATCTTCTGGTCAAGCGAAAGGTTGTTTGGATCAGCTGAGCCGCTCATTACAGGAAAAGCTGCATACAATCTTTTTGCATAATCCTTTTCCATGCCAACTACACCAGTGCATGCCTGAACAGTCATTGCCATTCCTTCTCTGTCTTTCTCATAATTTCTTGCCATTGTTCCCATCAGTGCGGGGAAATTCGCGTCTGCTGCGCCCTTAAACACATTGTAAGCAATGTCGCTTTCATCGCCTGTTTTAACCATCTCAACAACTGTCTTTTTCGCCAATTCTTTTTCTACACCTTTTGACGACATAACTCCGTAAGTTATAGCTGCAGCGCCTGCTCCAGCTACTGCCATTGCTATAAGATAACTTACAGCACTTCCATTTCTGCATCCTAATACCATTTTAATTACCTCCATGTTTTATTTTTATTTTTTACATTCTAATTACTTATACTCTATTTTTTGTTTTTTATATTCTATTTTCCGATGTCATTCATTGATAATTAACAGCATGACGAAGAGGTTCTGATGTTACATTTCGTTCTGTTGTTACACTCTCCATTGCCATTCTTCTCAACAATGACGCTAATCGTAAAGTGTCTTTTGAAAACTCTTTATCACTCTGAGCTGCATAATCTTTTTCTGCAATTAATTTGACTTCGAAAAATGAACCATTAATTGCTCTATACACTCTTTCCAAATATTCTATTGCTGAAGAAACATTTCTCAGCCTTTCTTTATTCCATTCAATACAGTAGACTTCATGCAAGGGTTTGTGTTTTTGTTCTGGCATTATTTCTAACGCATCTGGCTGAACCATATTATTTATTCCTGTTGATCCAACTTCCTCCATTGCAGCTTTGTCTATTCTCACTACGTCAAAAATCACCGCCTGTTTTTCATACAGTCCTTTCTCCATTCCATGCATTGTTTCTTTTCCAAATAATAACTCCTTTGCTTTTGAGAAAGAAGCATCAATATAATCTGAAATTTTCTGTGCTCTTTGTTTAATCTTTCGCTCGTTTAGTTTTCTTGTTAAATCTATCGCTGCATTTTCAACAATTTGCCCAAAAGGCAGATAGATTCCTAACTGTAAAATAGATAATCCTCCAAAAGATATACCTTGACCACTAACCTCGCTGTCATAAAAAGTCTGTAAATCAAAATAATCACCAGCTTCCCTGCATCTTCTTGGAAATGCCCCTAAACCTTGGAGCAAATCACTAATTTCAGAAGCAGAGCTCTCAAACTGAGTTATTCTTCTATCTAAAATATCATAATTAATATCAGTATTGGGAACTGTTCCAGAAACATCATTGACAGTTACAGGAAGATTCCTTACAGAAACATCTCTTCTATAAGCATCTCTTCTGCTAAATACATTGTCTTCATCTATTGCCCTAACTCCTGCTCTGATTCCACTAACATCTTCAACAACAACCATTTTAACCCCATGTTTTATGAAAATTTAACTCTACTTGTTTATTAAAATGAATTACCAACATTTGTTTGGTTCGTTTGGTTCATTTTTTCTGTACTTTTCATTTACGCTATGGTCCCCATCTTTTTTTTCTATAACTAATATTGTCGGATAATAATATAAACTTGTGTTGTAGTTAAGGGGACAACGCCGGAGAATTTGCGGTTATTTCAAAAAATGCTCATAATATTCGGAAAAAACGTTATTCTCACTCAGGAGTAGTTGTAAACCAAAGAATTTAAATATAAATAATAGTTACCTTTTTACATGACAGAACAAAACAGAGATATTGCAACAGTCTTTAGTGATGCATATTCCAGATGTCTTCCTAAAGTTTTGGGTGACCAGCACTCTTTCTTGCTTGATTCGCTGGAATCATTTTTAACATCTTGTCAAAATAGTCATAGTCAAAATACCACTCTGTTGATTTTAGGTCCAAGCGGACAGGTTCTTCCTTATTCATGCCAATACACTGATAATGGTAAATTTGGTTCTTCAAACAGAGCAAGAATAAAAAAAATGGTTGGTAATGGAAAAATAATTCTTTTGGATTATGTAGCTGAATTCGCTAAATCAGGCTTAATTAGAGCATTAGATACACTAACACACTTTGGTTTTTTTAGTGATGATTCTTTTCATTTAGGAAAGTTTGTATTACAAGAAGATTTAAATCCAAATAGTTTAGAAAGCGCAACTATTTCTTTCATATTAAACAATCTCAAAGATAATTTACGCATTGCTGATAATTCTGTTGCTGCTGTAGATGCAAATCTTTCAATACATCATGCTTCTGTCACAAAACTTGAGCTTGAGAGAGTTTATTGTGAAATATTCAGAGTTTTGCAGCCATGTGGATTATTGCATTTAGGAGAAGGCAATGTAAATATGAATTACAGCGAGGACAAATTAATAAAAATTGGCCAAGATTTAGCGTCAATATTAAATTCTTCAGTATTAATACGCGACGAGAGAGAACCTAAACCAGATTATGTTTTAACTTCATTTTTTGAAGTGGGGAAATATTATGATGCTCTTCCAGTAACAAGTAAAGCTGAAAGCGCGTCTTTAACTAATTATCTCCCTGTAAATGTTAATGAGATGGGAAATGTTATTATTTCATTAAATCAAAGAAAAGATAATACAGTTAATAGATTAATTGGAACAATTACTAAACCCTCAGAAATAAAAAGCGCTTTGAGAAATAAAGGCTACAAACAAATTACTGTCTTTGAATGCGCAGGCGGTATCATAATTCCTCTTATAGACACACAAATGCCTGATGACATTGAAAGACATATAATCCCTGTGAACAGATTTTATGATGAGATTCAAAGGAGAGCAAATGGTTATTCTGGTATTGACGATGAGCTTGTTGGTCAAATTAGCAAAGGGATTGAATTTGAAAGGGGCAATGCATTAAAAGGAATTGTTGAATTTTACATGGGTGAATCTATTATTCTAAACACACTTCAAAAAGTTGGCTTTGTGGATATTCATGTAACCCATCATAGAACAGAGCCGTTTTATAATATAACTGCGAAGAAACCAAGATAAAATATAGTAAGTGGCACAACTTACACAAAAATATACAAGCTCGTTACTATGCTTCTTCATTCAAACAATCCATAATTCTTCTCTAATATCTCCTTTGCCAGCTTCTTATTAAATAAAAACCAATTATGACCGCCTTCAACTTCCACAAATTTTGAATGAGGAATTCTCTTATGCATATTTTCTGTCATTTCTTTTGTCATAAGCGGGTCATCCTTGCCTCTCAATATAAGAATAGGCATATTCAGAAGTGAGAGTTTTTTAGTGACATCATAATTAAATGTTGCCTTAAAATTAAGTTGTAATGAAACAGGATCAGTAGATTTAAAACCAACTCCTAAAATATTTTCTTCATTTATCTCGGTGCTGGTATAATAATCATACTTGAATCTTTTTTCAAATGCCTTGCCACAATTTTCAATTATATTATTAATAATATCCTTCAATGGAATTTGCTTGTTTGCATCTACAGGACTTATGTCAGAAGTATCTATTAGTATAAGCGCACCAACTTTTTCAGGGTATCTCACCCCAAACTCAAGTAAAATCATGCCACCCATAGAATGGCCTGCAATTATTGGCTTGTCAATCTTAAAATGTGAAAGGATTTCATTTAATGTTTCAGCAAATGTATCCATTGTAACTTTGTCATCTGGATAAGTATCTGAGTAAGATTCAGAGTCACCATGCCCTGGAAGATCGTATGAAAGAACAGTATGGCCTTTTTTATAAAAAGCATCCATCAAAACTTTGCCAGAAGTGTCATTCTGCGCATTGCCATGAATAAACACAAAGGGTTTTTTTGTGTGGTTTCCCTGCTTAAATGAAACAGATATCTTCATGCCTTGTTTAGTCTTAAATTCTGCCATTGTAATATAGAAAGAGGATTCTATATTAAAATCTTATTAAACAGTTAGTTTGTTTTTCAAAGGAAAAACATACATTTTCACTACTATACAGATAAAATTTATAAATCAAACAATCATACTATCTATTTATAGATATAAATTGGATATTGGGTAGTCAGTATTGTGGGGATGCTTAATGCATGAAGAAGTATTAGAAGATCTTGGTTTTAGCAAAAATGAAGCAAAGGCATACCTGGCATTGCTTGAATTAGGCTCAGCAACAGCAGGTCAAGTAGCTGAAAAATCCAAGGTTCACAGAACAAATGTATATGATGCACTAGAAAGAATGCTCGAAAGAGGCGTTGTTTCATACACTATGATTTCTGATGTAAAATATTTTCAGGCAACACCACCGCAAAATCTTTTCAGGCTGCTTCAGGAAAAAGAAGATAAATTAACAACTGTTCTTCCTGAGCTTTTATTAAAATTGCAAATGTCAGAAAATAAAAGCGAATCGCATATATTTCAAGGATTAAAAGCATTCGTGGATCTTTTATACAGCCTTTTAAATTACAAAGAGCCAATTCTTGTTTACGGCATACCAAAAGAAGCGCCGATTTTAATGAAAACTCTTATACCTCATTTTCACAAAAAAAGGATTCCTATGAAGATACCTATGTGGCATATTTATAATCATGATGCTACAGAAAGAATAGACTTTCTTAATAAAATGTCTTATACAAAAGCAAAATCATTGCCCCAGAGATTTGATTCAAAGGTTTCAACTGTTATTTGCGGCGATGAAGTGGTAATTGTAGCATGGATTTCTCCAGTGATGACAATCCAAATAAAAAACAAGCTATTATCTGAATCATATAAAAATTATTTCAATATTCTATGGGAGTCTGCGAAGTAAACACAAAAAATAAATTGAGTAGGAAATTCTCAAAATGAACTCTCTCATCGTCATTCATCTCGAATCATTGCTTCTTGAAAAAAGAGTACATACTCCAGAAGAAATAACTGCATCTAAAGAATTACTTGAAAAAATTGCGCAAAGAATAGAAGTATCTATCCTGCAACAGGATATGGTTTATTATCTAGAAGGAAAAGGTTATGTTGGTTCTCAATACACTGTTTTTGAAAAGATAAGAGAATATCTTCCATCAATGGTGTATATACCATGGTCTAGAGGCGGAATATGGAAACAAGCAATTGTAACAAAAGAATTATTGCTTGAAGCAAAACAATATACAAAACAAAATACTGAACAAAAAGCAACAGAAGGACTACAATTTGATGCGAAACAAGGTACAAGACAAAATACAAAACGAGAAGTAGAAGGTATGCAACAAGAAAGCAATTCTATCTGCGGCGTTGCTTATAACTTTTGTATTGAAGCAGTTTACAATGCGCTTGTTGGACAAGAAAGTGAAACACATCAGAAATCTCAATTTGAAAAAGCTGCAAGAGAACATCTGCACTGGCTAAATGATAAATTCGAAAGAATATTTAATCAAAGGCTTAACGCAAAAGTATTGGAAGAATTGACTGATAAAATTGTTTGAGTTATAGTTTTCGTAGTTTTTTAGTTCCTAGGACGAAGTCCACCGTCTCATGAATTTTAATTATTATCTAAGTTATTATCAATTATTATCTAATTATTTTATCGTAAGCTATTAACAGCACAGAATTATAATAAATTATTAACTTTCTTCATGAACTTTGTTGGACATGCCAAGAACTAAATAAAAACAAATACAAAAAGCAAGAAAGAAGGCATTATTATCTCAAATGCTGCGGCAATGCAGCGAAGAAGTCAATCTTTTGCTCTGTTGATACTGAAGTATAATCTTTTTTAAGTTTTTCAATAGTTGCTATAACATCATTAACACTTACATAAACTTTGCTTTCGTTATCAAATACTTTATAATCTCTTTCTTCAGAGCCGCTTTTTGAGAATCTGCCGATTACTAATGTTCCTTTTTGGCTTCCATTCATATCTGTCCTTACTTGAATACCAACTCCTGCTTTCATAGCTTGGTAAGGATTCTTAAATGCAAAGTCTTTTACAAGATCTAAATCACCATAATCTTTTGTAACACTTTTTGTTTTTTCTCTAACTGTGTTTTTTGTTACCAATCCACCATAAACATCACCATAAGGCAATGATATCTTTTTGAAAAATAAGTATCTTACACCCGTGCCATCACTTAATTCATAATCAAATTCGGCCTGCTCATCAATACCATTTGGATTAATGCCATACCTGCTCATTAATCCTGCTTCAAACTCTCTTTTAAATGCCTCTAATTTTGCCTTTAAACTTCTTGCTTTATGAAATTCGTCTGCATTCTTTTCATTAATCTGTGCAAGCTTTGTCATGTCAAGAGCCACAAGCATTTCAGTGATATTATCATCCAATGCTGCTTTTTTATATACTTCTAAGCCTTCTTTATTTAATCCTTTTTCCTGCACTTCTAAATCCTTTTTATTAAATGTTGTTGAATTATTATTGCACTGTCTAGCTATTTCTTCCAAAAGATATTCAATAAAAATATGCGGCTCGTCATCAACCTTTTTAATGCAGTCTTTTCTTATTGTTTCTAAATTATCAACATTTATTTTTTCCAAGAATTCTTGAATAAATGAAAAGACAGTTTCATATTGTATCCTTGTAGTCGAGAAAACATCCACAACATATTTTCTTGCTCCAATAATTTCTTCAGTTACATGCCTGCTTAATAATATACCCTTTGCATCAACACCATATTTCTGCACAGCTTCATTAAATGTCTTCTCCTTAAGAGCATCTCCAAATGTGGTTATTACATAATCTTCTAATGTAGGAACAGCAGTTCTTCTCACATAATCATACGCTTTTACATTCAGCTCTTCTGCACTATCGCTGTCTCCAGTATAGTTTACAGCTGGAATTAATAATGACGGCAGTTTTATTAATCTTGTATTTGTTCTTTGCATAGTTGTCATGGTAATTCACTCCTGTTTATATAGTTTTTTTCTTTCTGTGTTCTGTTTCTATGTTTTCTTTCTGTTGGCAGCGTTAAAACTCTTGTTCGGTTGTCTTGTTAGATTATCTTGGCATGCCGTAACTGCAATTAGCCCAAGGCACAAAAATCCTGTCAACCTTACATTCCAATTTATCCCTTGTTTTTTCATAATTCGGCGCTAATCTTATCACTGTTTCCATTGCCTCACCCATTGTTGCGTCAGACAATGCGCTGAAAAGAAAATATTCTGGATGCCTTTTTACTGCTTCTTTGGCAAGATTTACTATTGATTTGCTATATTCTCTGCTTTTCGCTTCACTCCAAAATATGCCTGCCCATATTAATGTTGAATCTGTTTTATAAGCATCAACCATATCTTGTAAATTTTCCACATCCTGTTTGGTTTTCATTCCTGAGGTCTCAAGCTCTGCAATATACTCAGGATGCTCCTTCATTGTTTTTTTGCCGATATAAGCAACAGATTCATATAACGCAGTTAGTTTTTCTGCCTCGCTGCTTCTTACTACTTGGCACCCTCTTATGCCCATAGCAGCGACGTAAAGCACTAATCCTGTTTTTAAAACACTTCCTATAAATCCCATCATAATCACCCTTACTGTTTCTTAATTTTTATTTATGTTTTATTATAATCATATTCTATTTAGAAAAACCCAACAACAATGGCGCAGATGCGACGGGGGTCGCCCCCTTCGGGGTGTCGCATAGGGCAAAATCCGCAGATTTTGACCGTCTGCCGCCATTTTTGTTGTTGGGTTTTTCCACCCCTACTTCATATCAGTTAACACAAATTTATGATTTTCTAACTATTTGAACAATCTATTCGCAACATATCCCACAAGATAACTGCCAAGGTACAAAGCAACCTTTGTTCCTGCCATTGTGCCTGCTCTTTTCAAATCTCCTGTTGTTGCAGCGTCGTAAACATCGGGCGCCAATGATGCAAGGCCGCCTAAAACACCTGCAACCTTTGCCTCAAGATTATTTGTATCGCTGATACCGGCGACAAAACCAGCGCCGATAGCAATACTTGGAGAAATAGGATTTGTTACATTAACATCATAAGGAATAGGTACACACCTTCCTGCCCTTGTAACATAAGATAAAAACGTCATTAAGCCAATCTTGCCTACACCGTTCATAAAATTTCCAAGAGTGGAATCACCAGATGTTTGTCGGCGATAATTGTCTGCTGTTGATTGCACCATTGTTTTAACCTCGTTATAATTTTAATCTGATTGTGATTGTAATTTCAATCTCAACTTAATTTTTGTTGCATATTTTTGAGTAGGATTTGAGCAACAAGTGCAGTTTACATTCAATGTAACACACTGTAATCCCTAACCGCACTCAGTTGCTCTGTGTATAAATTACTGGGATAAATTATTATGATAAATCACTCGAATTAGAACATAGATAGACACATGGTAGATATAAACTTAAGTTGTAGTCTTTGCCACGTCATTTCGGAAAAAACAGGAAGAAAACGAAAATTATTATATGTTCGATTTCAAATTAGGAGTATTGTATAAATAAAAAATGCGGATTTATTTTACTTATGATATAATAGTGACACAAAAATTTATAAAGTCAGTTTCATTCCTTTGTGAAAAGATATAATCCAGAAAATAATTATGTTGTAAAGAAAAATCATGTTATGAAAAGTGTATTACTAAAATGGATAAGCAAAAACCAGCACCAACATTAGAAACAGCAGTTGATTTAGAAAGTAAAGGCGAATATATTTCTGCTGCGCAAATGTTTAAAGAATTAGGTATGTTAGAAAGAGCGATTGATGTTTCTCTCAAACCACAAGGTTTTCAATCTCCAAAATTTAAATTTGCAGCAGAAACAGCGCTAGAATTAGGTGATATGGATAGAACAAGAAGAATCTGCGAAGAAGGTATGCGACATTTTGAAAAGAGTTGTGAAGATTCACATGATTCTGGTGACCTTCCTTGTGCTGCAGACTTAGCATTATTACTCAAAGATTATGATAAAGCAATTAGCTATCATAAGCATTTGGATACTTTTTATGGTTATTTAAGATGCGCAAGAATATCAAAAGAAAGTGGCAACACTGGAAGAACTAAAAGATTTTATGATTTAGCGCTTAAAAAAGCGATTATTGACTATGAAAAACATTGTCCGGGGAGCCCTTGCTTATTTGAGATTTATGACACCGCTGATGAGATGGGGGATACTGAAACTGCAGATAAATTTTATAAAATAATTGTTCAAGCTTGTGAAAAAGAAGTTCCTTCAAGATGGGCTGCAAATATTGCTGAAAAAAGAAAAGATTTCAAAAGAGCAATTGAATATTATAAAAAAGCTGATTGTTTAGGTAATGCTGCTAGAGTGGCTCACATAACAAGCGATACTTCATCAGTATTTACTTCAGAGTCCCATTTGTTTGATATGATTATAGACAGATTTAAAGAGTGGAGAAGCGGACCTTATGTCCGTGAGGCGTATTATACTGGTTCGGAAACTAAGTTTACCTTAGCTTTAGATTGGAAAGGACGTAGGATCTCTACTGCTGTTAACGAAGATGAAATGGTAGAGGCAGACGAAACTTATTGGAGAGCATTATTTACTAAGGCACGTAATTATTATCTACGTAAGCATGAATATGATGAATCAAAAAGATTCAAGGCAAAATTAGATGGAGACTGTAACATAGGCAAAGCAAATGTTTACAAAGTTTTAAACCAAGTATTGAATTAGTAAATATTGGTAGTGCAAATAATATTAAATTTATGAAAAAGAATTATATCCCTTTTATCACTCCACTTCTCTTATCCATTCTGAAACTTTGCTCTGCATTTCCCTCAAATACATGCCATGCATGCTCATTGTTATAGCTGAACCATACTTCTCCAATACCCATCTTGTCTGAAACATCTTTTGACGTCGGCATTGATTCTAATCTGTCTGTTGGTATTTGATGCAGGGCAGTTGTGCTGTTTAAATGATACCATGTTTTTTGGTTATCACCTAACACATAAAGAGTTGAATGCCCACCTCCACTTCTTGTTTGGCCGCAAACAACCCTTACTCTGTAATTCGGCACACCTGCCCCGATAAGATAAGACGCTAGTTCATTCGCCCAATCATCGCAGTCTCCTTTGCCTGTTGCCCTTAATTCAAATGGAAAGAGCCAGTATTCTGGAACACCAGCAATTTGCTGATCGTCTTCATACTCAAAATATTTTCTGGTATGCCTGTAAATTCTCATAATCTCATCATTGCATCTGTTAGGGTTTCTTACGTTAAGGTTTCTGCCATTGGAATCTCTCTCGTCATCAATTGCCTCTTGAATATAACCGTCATTCGGCGTCACAAATAACCGCACATCAGCAGAAATTCTTTGGCCATTAGGCAATGCCCTGCCCTCGTAAAAAATAGTTCTTTCTGGCTTTTTTGTGTTCCAATATTGTGCAGCAGCAGATGTTTCATTTATTGTGCCTTCAATTCCCTCAATAGCTTTCCATTTATGTGTTCCTTCTCTCTGAACCTTTTTAGCGTGCCTGTTTAACCAGAATCTTCTTAGATGCTTGTATTCAGGGAATGCATAAAATCCGACGCTGAAACTGAACTCAGAATAGAGCATGGCAACATTATCCATTTTCATTCTTGCCAGACCTTTTTCTCTTCGGTGTAAATCATTTTCCATGCCGAATTCTCTGTCAGATACCCCTTTTTCTCTTTCTGCTAAATCTTTTCCTCTGTCTGATAAATCTTTTTCTCTGTAGGATAACTCTTTTTTTCTGCCAGATGTATGTTTATAATCATCTTTTGCTGTTCTAAAAGATAATTCTAATGCACTAACATAAGAACGCATTAGATTATCCAAACACTCTTTTACATGAACTACATTTTGTTCAGCACTCATGATTGTTGCGTAGATATCATTAAATCTCTCGTCAATTAACTTTCCTGCTGCGCTTTTTTTGCCTTTTACTGGAACAACACCATATTCATCAGCTATTCTATAGGCATGCTCAACTAAACTTTTTATTTCGACAAGATGTTTAATAGTTTCCAAAGAAACAGATTGTTCAAGCAAATCTTCAAGCTTAGCAGTCAGTTTTTCAGGTTCAGAAAATTCTGTAATAACTTCTCTGTCTTTCTCTTCCCATCTTTCCCTAATAATCTCTACTTTTTCCCTTGTTACATTTTCTTTTTGTTTTTTCAATAACCAACCAATCATTATTAAAACCTCTGTAATCATTTCTGACACCATTAATTTCTGTTTAAGTTTTCTGTTTAGATTTTCTGTTTAGGAATAAATAATTATAAACAGTTTTATTAGTAAATCATCTTCAATTTCGGAAATTTCAATAAGATATACTCGTTTTTTCTATATAAAATGGCGTTGTAGTAGAAGAGACGACAATAAACTTAAAGAATATGATATGCAGTGTTTCAAACAGAACCAAATTGAAAAACAGCAGTTTGCAACCCAAAAGATTTAAAAATAGACCATTCTCACCCCAAATGATATACTATTAGATAAGTGTATTTATAGAAGAACAGATAGGGGGCGCAATTATATATGATAATTAATATACCTGGCTACACTTCGCTTATACCTAATGAAGTTTATAGTAAACCGAAACGTATGCCTGCAGTGTTAGGTAATATGGGTGGTGGAATAGTTCTTTCAAATGTACTTCTACTTATGAGATATAGGGAGCCAACAGATAACGAGGTTGTTGCGCATTTACAAAAAACAATAATCTCAGCTCAAGAAAAACAACAGAGCATATTTTCTTCAGATGATACTTATTCTTTTGATTCAGGTTCACACACTTCTTTTAGTCATGTTAATGTATGGCTAATCCTGATTATGTGTTAAGTGAATTAGAGCAGAAGGTTCTGGAAATTCCTTCAGAAGTCAGGAAACGAATTTTAGATGAAGAACAGGAAGTGATAACTTTAGTTAGGCAACTTACATTAGCTCCAACCCCTGATTTTAAGCAATCACCAAATTATCTTTATATTAAATCTGGCTTGTTAACGCTAATATATATTACAGAACAATCATTAAAAGGAAACCTTAAGACAATGAAAGATTATGAATCTGCGTTTTCAGATCCAGAACTACAAAAAAGAAGATTGGGAGAAAGAGTAAGTATAAGAATAAAATTATCTAATTATGCTCTTATTCCAAAAAATGAGGTGGATGTATTGGTGAAACATGGTATGTCTGGACCAGAAGTTGCTCCTGCTTTTGCAGTCAGCAGTGAATTTTATGACAGAGATGATGTGCAAGATATTCTTGATAGAGTTTATGAAGCATTGCCGACACCTGCGTGTGTAAAAGAATTAACAGATATTTCAAAGGCAAGATTAGATGAATTGACACTCCAGCCAGTAAATAATCTAATGTTTGCATTAAATTTAGGAACAGAGTCAGAGAGAATAGACAGAAATAATCCCTTAGATACACAACAGGAAGAAATAACTTATCATTGAAGAAAAAAGATTATACTCTTCCTACTAATCCATTATTGACTTCCCAACCAACTTCGCCTTCTTCACAACAAACCGTCCAGTATATTCGTTTTCCATTACAATTTCATATTCTTCAATCTTTATCTTTTTCTTGTATAAAGGCGCGTCGAGAACTAGTGTTTCTGCTTCTCCTCCTTCAAATGCAATATTTATTTTGTTCTTTTCATGAAGAGTTTTTAACTTTTCAATCATTTCATTGTCAATCTTTTTGCCGAGCCATTCTTTGCTTAAGCCGTCAGCTGCAATCGAGCCAATAATAACATCAAATCTATTATTAATTATTGCCATTACTTCTTTTTCCTGTTCCATGTGCCATAACGGAGAGAATATCTTTAATCCTAATTCGTCACAAATCTTTTCTATTCTGTCACGCTGATATGTCGAGAATATTGCGCCTGTAACAACACCCTCTATTTTGTATTCTTCTTTTGCTTTTTCTATTGCCTTCTTTAAATCTTTTAGCTCTTCCTCTTTTTCTCCTTCAGTTATTTGCTCAATCAAAGGTATTTGTAATGCCTCTGCCTGTAATTTTGCAATATTAATGTTTGGTGTGTGAAACATATAGCTTGCTGGATTTTTGCTTTTGATGGTTATTAGACATGCAATATCATAATTTTGATTTTTCATGATATGCAGTGCATAATTCGAGTCCTTTCCTGACGAGAATAAAACACCAAGCTTCATAATTTTTTTCGGCAAAAACCTGTCTAAATATTCAGACTTTAACTTAAATCCATTCTGCTTTGCAAGCTTTTCTATTGCCTTGTCAAAGCTTGAGCCGTATTGGGCAGCTCTTTTTTTGCGCTCTGCAAATTCGCTAGGAACGCCCATCTCTTTTGCAATTTCGCGGAATATTAATTTGTTCTGTGTTATTAAATTGTCCGATGCCATTAAATTATTCTGTGTCACATTTAATTTATACTCTGCAGGAATCGTTAGCGCATATTCAACAAGTTTCTTGTCGAGAAAAGGCAGCCTTAACTCAATAGAATTATTCATTGTGATTACATCATCTCTGTACAAATCGCGCTCATACATTTTTAATAATCCACTAAGGCATTCTTTGTTGATGTTTGCATAAATATTATTGGCATTTGCGCTACTCTCAGCGCTTTTTTTATGCCTTTCATAACCTGCGAAAATCTCCTCGCTTCCGAGGCCAGAGAAAATAACCTTAACATTATCCTTTCTCGCTAATTCGCACGCTCCATAAAATGTCAATGCAACACCAACCTTGACGACGTTGCTGTCTTCGATCAGCGGAACAATATATTTAAGGTAATTTTCTATATCTTCTAATTTTATTTTATTAATCTTTAATTTTAACTTTAATTCCCTCGCAGCTTTCCTCGCCCATAAGTAATCTTCTGGAATTTTTAGTTCTGTGCCTTTTGTTTCCAGAACAGACGTGTAAAGTACAGGTTTCAAGCCGAGAGATTTGCAGATATATGCGATAAATGTTGAATCTACGCCGCCAGAGAACAGAATGCCAAACTCCCTGTCAGGGATTCTTTTAGAAACTGCGTTTGTTAAAAATCCTGCCAATTCTTTTTTTATCTTGTCATACGGCTTTTTTAGTTCTGGTGTTATGCTGAAAAAAGGCTGATTGTATTGGGTTATTTTTTTTGTTTTAATATTATACACTAATATTTTTCGAGGGTTTAACTCGCAAATTTCATTATAATTTAAGTGTTCCAATGCCTTTTTCTCGCTGGAAAATGCGAATGAATCTGTTCCTTTATTTTTTTGTGAAAGAGAGAACCATATAGGCTTAACTCCAATAATATCTCGTGCAAGAACAACATTTCTTTTTTTTACATCCCAAAATGCAAATGCATACACTCCTTCAAGCTCGTCTAATATCTTTGTTAATTGAACTGATGTTTTTCCTTTTTTTTCAATAAGTCTGAAGAGCATTTCTGCGTCGTTTTTTGCATTTAATTTGTAGGTTTCATTGAGCTCTTCCCAATTATAGATTTCACAATTAACAATAAATCTGTTTTTTGAGTTCTCGCTGATTAATGGCTGCGGAACAAACGAAACAAGACTATGCAGACAATGAGCTATTGCGTTAGGCGTTTCCTTGCTATGTAATTTAAGATGATCTATCTTTTTTTGATAATCAAAGTCATTCTCATTGGCTATACCATACATATCTTTGCCGCGGTTTTTTATTATTTTCAGAGCTTCCTTTACCTTAAATATTGCATTTGTTTCCTTTTCATTTGCTTTATTATCATTAAATATTCCAAGTATTCCGCACATAATTACTAATAACAAGAACAAACTTTAAAAAGTTAATTGATTCTTATTAGCAGAAGGTGTAATAAATAAATTAGTGGTATTTAGTTAGTTCCTGGGCGAAGCCACCCATCTCATGATGATGATTTAGTTTGTTTTTCGAAATTTAATTTTTTAATAAACTCTTCGAAAAAACTTAAACTTTTCATAAGATAGCTGTGGACTTTAATATCTGTATTAATTTAGTTATTGCAGAATAAATGAATAATTGATATCATGTAGTATTTAGTCTGCAAGATTATAAATTTAACCTATAATATGAGTTTGTTAAATTTAAAATAAAGTCCACGTATGTATGCACGGAAATGAATATACAAAAATTAGTGTCCGTGCCTACATGGGGGACTGCGTTCCACAAACGGATTTTGAGCGGAATAAAAATACTAAGAAACAGAACATTAGTTAAAGAAATTCAATTATTGTATAGAGGGTTTTGAATAACCTATCCAAATAGTCAAAACCCTTAATAGAACCGCTTTGAAAAATATCATAAAAAAGAGTTTTTCAAAGCTCTCTATATTCCATAAAATCTGAGGTTGCAATGCCAACAAGACGACAAGAGATTATACAAATGCTTGAACATGGACAAATGTCATTGTATCAGATAGCAGGCTATTTCAAGGTTGAGCTTTTTGAGATTGAAGAAGATTTAGAGCACATTCAAGTATCTATTCGGCCAAGAAAACTAAAAAGGATACCCAGCCAATGCAAACAGTGTCATTTTGTATTCAAAGAAAGGACAAAATTCAGAACACCAACAAAATGCCCAAAATGCAGAAGCGAATGGATAACTGATGCGATGTTTTATGTTGAGTAGTTAAATAAATAGATAATAACTAAAAATAAATAAATCTCTTCTTTATAATGTGGGCTTTTTAATTTCTTAGTATTGAAACCTCCAGCCATTCATGGCAGGGCTTACGGGCAACTTTTCTCCTCGTCAGTAATTTGTCGAATGTCAAAAAGGTTGCCCTCTCCGACAGAAATTTGTTCAGCTTTTGAAGAGAAATATGAAAAAGCCTCCAAATTTCTGTCTTCGTAGCCCGCCATGGCTGGATTTTTCATAATAATCGAATAACTTCACTCATTTCTCCTCAAAAACTATATAAATCAATATTTAATCCATTCTAACTATTGCTCCGGTAGTGTAGACCGGCCCATCATTTTGCCCTCTCGAGTCTTTAAAGAGACAGGTTGATAAGGAAAAGAAAGGCAAAGAAAGGCAAAGACCCGGGTTCAAATATCTTGAAGGAGAGCAAATCCTTCGGATTTGAAAGTCCCGGCCGGAGCATTTTTTTTAGAATTTACTTATTCTTTTTTTAATACTTGAATCTTCTTTCATATCTTTTATGATCAAACCATTCAAGAACTGCAGTAATCAATTCAACTTCATTGTCACTTGTTACTGTATAAATGAGTCTCCAACCTTTGATTAAATTATATTTCCATAAGTTGTTTATTCCATATCTTTTAATATACTCAGATGGAATTATTTTTTTAGGTATATGTATCCCAGCAAATGCATTTTCCTTTAATATATAAATTGCTTTTGTAATGGACTTTTTAATAGGGTCATCATTAGCCAAAGAATTAAACTCTTTTTCTAATTCATCTGAGATAAACACAACTTTAGATGCCTTAATCATACATTAATCTCCTGTTTTTGTCGCAGTTTTTTAGCTAGTTTTGGATTCCAGATGTATCCTATTTTGCCTTTCTTATCTACCGCAATTTTGTTTATTTCCTGCAGGTAATCCAAAATAACTAAATAGGTTTGCCACATCACTTTTTTAGGCAGGTTTTTCCACAACTCTGTCCTATTATACTCTCCACTAACTTTTTCAATTGTTTTTTCTACCATTGTTACTGTATCAAGTGTTGGCGACCTCACAAACAGGTTCTTAAGTATTTGTTTTTTCATAGCATATGTTATATATCAATTGATATATAAATTTTTTGCTTTTTTATTTGTCAAAACCTACTCCAAACCCAAAATCTTTCCGAAGTGTCGCCAATTTCAGTTGTATACATAGATTAGTATAATAGGATTACTGCTTAAAATAGTTTTCTACATTTTTTCCGAATGTTTTCCGACGGAGTTCGGAAGATTTTCGTATTTCAAAAAGAGCTCTTTTTAAATAAGGCTGCACATTCATATTTTTTATCAATAAGTATATATATTAAACTAATTATTATCTGGCTCATGAAACTAAATCCTTATTTGGAAGTTATCATTGCTGCAACATTTGGCGGATTGGGCGGAGCATTAATCAAGCTCATCAATCTTCCGCCAACAAGTGTTACATTCTTTAGATTTATTGTTCCTGTCATTCTGCTGTACATCTTTCTTAAATTCAGAAAAATCGAATTATTTAGAGGCAACTATAAAGTTATGCTTGGTGCATCTCTCATCAATGCAATCAGAATTCTGTTTTTTAGTATTGGCTATGTTTACACAACAATGGGAAATGCAATAATCATGTTTTTCACGTGGCCTATATTCGCAGCTTTGTTAAGCATTATTTTGCTGAAAGAAAGAGTCAAAACAAAAACATTTGCACTATTTGCCATGGCATTTATTGGGTTGATTGTTATGTATATGAACAAGGAAATAAGTTTCTCTAACAATGATTTTATTGGCATGACTGCAATGCTTTTTTCAGGGATAGGTTATGCATTGACTGTTATCATCTTCAAAAAAGAGCTTCCTAATTATACAAAAACAGAGACAATATTTTACCAAAATTTGCTTGGAGCAATTATTTTCCTGCCGTTTATTTTTATCAATAAGCCTTATCCAACAATGCCACAGCTTGGTTTAGGCATAATCTATCCAATAATTGCAGGGCTGTGCACATTTTATTTTTTCTTTTCAGCCTTGAAAAAACTAAAAGTTGTGCATTATTCCCTGCTGACTTATTGGGAAGTGATTGCAGCGATATTCTTTGGAGTTCTGATATTTGGTGAAGCAGTTACATGGAATATGGTTGTAGGAGGTGGATTAATTATAGTCTCCAGCCTTTTGTTAAAGATAGATAAAAAAGAGCAAATTTAAAAAACAACACCACCTCTTAGCCATAGAAACAGCCCCGTAGTGTAGCGGTCCATCATGCGAGGCTCTGGACCTTGCGACCTCGGTTCGAAAAATGTCAGTGAAAAGAACAGTCACATTAGAAAACAATCACGCTGGCACAGCGAAAATCCGAGCGGGGCTATTTTTATTCTTTATTTCTTGAAAATCATTTTTCTATTCTATTCACCATTTGTCTTCTTCTATCTGTTTTCATCGTTTTTTTGTTATCCTACAAAAATATAATATATCCTACAATTTGATAATATGTATTACAAAATTATACATCATAATAGTTATATATCCAACAGGATTTCCTTGTCTCATGCAGACAAGAGACAAAATTAAACATTCAATAGATGTATGTTTTGGGTTAGCGCAAGGATATTTTTGCATAGCAACAGGTAAGCTTGCATTCGATGTATTAAATAGTCATGATGCTTTACAAAGTAGTTATGCTGATAGTCTTGATATAGCAGCTGCTAGAATGATACTAACATTTGCTCCAATGGCGAGGTTGGTTAAGTTGGTTACGCCTGATTACAAAGGTATTATGGGTGATTGTATCGCACTTGTTGCTATGAGTTCAGCAGCGGCTCTTGGTTCAGGAGTAATTTTCTATGAATCTTTTAAGGATTTAGCAGAACATCCAGATGCCTTTCATACAAGCAGATGTTTATTTGATTTTGGTTTTACTTTATGGAATGGCTATCTAGCAGGTGATATTGTATATAAACATTTAAGAAACCCGCCAACAGATGGAACAAATGGCTCTGGCTCAATAAAAAATGGCTCAGTAGAACCTGAAACAAAATATAATCCTAAAAAAGGGGCAGAACCAACTACTACCCATTATGAATCTACTATCCATAACCCTCTTTCTTTAACAGACAGAATAAAAGATGTTAAAACCAAAACAAAAGATTTAGTAGACAGACTGACAAATTCAGATACAATTACTTATCTTAACAAATCAGCTGCGGTATTGTATTAATATATCTACTTTCTTTCAATAAATATATAAACCACTTTTATTTTAAATCTTAATATGCCTTATCTGCTAAAAAAAGAGGAATTTACCCGATTTATTGATTTACTTATCCCTTTCTATAATGTTACAGCCCCTGTTAAAAATATTAAACGAAACATTTCTGAATTTAAAGTTCTAAATACTAATGAAGGCAATAAACTTGTATTTGACCTGCCTCTTTATCCTGCAAAAGATGTATTTCTGCCAAGAAAAGAAAAGTTATTTGGGTTTGACAACGGCAACATCATTGATGTTAAGCATGATAACAAGCAAACATTATTATTTATGAACAGATGTGACATAAATGCAGTCCATAGAAATGATTTAATTATGTTAGATGATCCCGTTGATTTAAATTATAAAGAAAAACGTGATAAAGCTGTTCTTATAGAAATCCCGTGCAGAATAACAGAAAGATGTGTGTGCACAGACATGGGTTTGATTGATTATTATGATATTAAAATTGTTGAGATAGACAATGAAAGTAGTTCGAATGATAAGATAAACGGCAAAAGAAGTAACAAAGGAAATTACATTTTAGATATAAGGACAAAAAAAGGCGAGGAAGTAATTGAAAAAGTTAAGAATAGGTTATCGCTTGAAAAAGCAACATACACCAAACCTAAACTAAATTTATTTAAACCTAAACAAGTAAAAACAGACAACAAAGAAGTTTGGGAAAAATACGGCAAAGAATGCTTGAGCTGCTCTGCCTGTACAATTGTTTGTCCAACATGCATGTGTTTTACCATAGATGACCATTTAAACTTAAATTTAAAATCAGGTTACAGGCACAGAGAATGGGCAAGCTGCCAATTATTGAATTTTACAAAAGTTGCAGGAGGCAATGCATTCAGAAAAGACAGAGGAGCAAGAGGAACTCAAAGAATACACTGCAAATTCATTTATTTCAGAGAAAAATATAAACATCCAAGATGTGTAGGCTGCGGGAGATGCAGCGCAGCATGTCCTGTAGGAATAAACATATTTGAATATTTTAGGTCGCTGAAATGAAATATTATGATGAATAGAATAAATTAAGCAAAAGAAAAACTAAAAATACAAGAACAATACAATTAACACAAAACAATGAAAACAACAAACCCTTACTTACCAAAGAAAGTAAAAATACTTAGTGTAACGAAGGATACTAATGACATTTCGACATTTAGATTAAATTATCCTATACAGAATAAACCTGGACAATTTGTTGAAGTCGGTGTTCTTGGTATTGGTGAATGTCCAATCTCTTTTTGCTCATATTCAAAAAAGCATATAGATTTATGCATAAGAAATGTCGGCAACGTTACTAATGCCATTCACAAGAAATCAAAAGGCGAATATCTTGTCGTCAGAGGCCCTTTTGGCAATGGTTATCCTATGGAACAGATTTCAGAGGAACATGTGTCAAGAAATTTGAAAAATGAGTTAATATTAATCGGCGGCGGCACTGGTGCTGCGCCAATGAGAAGCGTTATTGATTATGTAGAACAAAATAGAAAGAAATTTGGCAAAGTAAGCATATTCTTTGGCTTCAGAAATTATGAAAATATCCTCTTTAAAAAAGATTTCAAAAGATGGAGCAAATTATTTAATTTTCAGTTTACACTCGATTGCTCTACAAATAAGCTCAAATGCAACACAGGCGCTGTTACATTGCTTTTGGAAAAGGCTAAATTTAGTGAAAACACAAAAGTATTAATCTGCGGTCCACCAATCATGCTAAAGTTTATCATGCCTGTTTTGATGGCAAAAGGCATAAAAGAGCAAAATGTTTTTATATCCTTTGAGAGATTAATGAGCTGCGGCATAGGAAAATGCGGCCATTGCGAGCTAAACGGCAAATATGTATGCAAACATGGCCCTGTTTTCAGGTATGATGAAGCGAAAAACTTTGCCGACTGATGAATTTTACGAATAAATCAAAGATTGTTTAGTATAATAAGAAAACAAAAATGAAACAAAAAAATAAGAAAATAAAAACCCTAACACAACCAAACAATAAAAAGCAGAAAAAGCTAAAAGTAGGAATATTCTCATTCACAAGCTGTGCGGGATGCCAGTTCGAGATTCTTGATTTGGAAGACGAGCTTTTAGATATATTCAGCAAAGTTGATATAATTCATTTTCCGATGGCAAAGGCAAAGAATGAAGACGGGCCTTTTGATGTTGTCTTTGTTGAAGGCGCTGTAACTACACCAGAAGAAGTTAAAAAAATAAAAGAAATAAGAAATAAAACTAAATATCTTGCTGCCCTCGGCACCTGCGCAAGTTACGGCGGTGTGCCGTCGATAAAAGATTTTTACACAGAAGAAGAAATAGAGGTTCCTGTCTATAAAACAACTAAATTCATTAAATCAATCAGGGCAGATGGTATTGGCAATTATGTCAAGGTTGATTACTTTCTGCACGGCTGCCCGCACAACAAATATGAATTTCTCCACGTCATGAAAGAATTAATGGTTGGCAAATCACCTAAACAGCCGGATTATCCAGTCTGCAAAGAATGCAGGGAAAATAAAAACCCATGTTTATTGCAGCAGGGCAAGCCTTGCATGGGCCCAATAACTAATGGTGGCTGCAATTCTGTATGCACAAACAATGATATTGCATGCACTGGGTGCAGAGGCCCATTAGACGACGCAAATATTGATCCTATTGTGCATTTATACGAGAAAATGGGCTTTAGCGACGATGATATAAAGAAGTTTTTTATAGGATATGCAGGAACATCAAAATTATTCAGCAAATTTGTCGGGCAGACTTGTTCAATATCTCAAAATATACCTAATTCAGGAAAGATTAATCAAAGAAATTACTTCAACAAAAACCTCAGCGAGAAAAAACAATAACTAAACTATAATTAAGAATTAAACTAATAATCAATAATTAAACTATTAAAGAGGATTATCATGGCAAAAAACATTAACAAAGGCAAAACAAAGACAATAAAATTAGATCACATTACCAAGATAGAAGGACATGCTAAACTAACCATTCAAATTGTAAAAAACAAGCTGAAAAAAGTTAAATTAGATGTTTATGAAAGCGCGAGATTCTTTGAAAGTCTTGTCCTTTGCAGAAAATATGACCAGCTCAGCCCTTTAACGTCGAGAATCTGCGGGACATGCAGCCCATCTCATGCAATTACTTCACTGCTGGCAACAGAAAATGCTTTCAAGATTAAGGTTTCTGAGCAGACAAAAACATTGAGAGATTTATTAATGTACGGCACCATAATCCAAAACCATGCTATGCATCTTTATTTGCTTGTTCTTCCTGATTATTTCGGATATGACAGCGCCATTGAAATGGCTTCGAAATATAAAAAAGAGGTTTTAATGGGATTAAGCCTTAAAAAATTAGGCAATGAATTGGTAACTGTTGTCGGCGGGAGAGAAATACATCCTATTTCAGCTGTAATTGGTGGATTTTCAAAAATACCAGAACAGGACAAATTAAAAGAATTATTGGTAAAATTCAGGAAGATGAAAAAGTATGCAGCTGCAACAGCAGACTTATTTTCAAAATTAACTTATCCAAAATTCAGCAGGGAAACACAGGCATTTGGGCTGGTAAACAAGACGCATTCTTTTTATCATGGAAAGATTAATTGTGTCGGCGGCATTTGTTTCGCTGAGCAGAGCTATGACAATATCTTTGAAGAGCATCTTAAAAAAGGATCAACTGCAAAAGTTGTCCTGTATAAAAATAAGCCATTCTTTAACGGCGCGCTTGCAAGATTGCTGGTAAACGGCGATTCCTTGTCAAAAGATGCAAAGAAATATCTGCCTAAAATTGACGTTAAGAATCCGTTCCATAATAATCTTGCCCAAGCAATAGAATTAGTGCATTCATTTGACAGAATCATAGAAATTCTGGAGAAAATAAAAGTTCATGACGAGAAACCTGTAAGTTTTGATGTAAAACATGGAAGAAGAAATGCAGAAACTGCAGAAGGCAGTGCAAGAGGAATTGCAGTGACAGAAGCGCCAAGAGGACTTTTATTCCATGATTATACTTACGATGAGAATGGCCACTGCATAAAAGCCAATATAATAACACCAACTGCGCAAAACCTTAAACAAATGGAAGAAGATTTAAAATTAATGCTTCCATCTTTGCTTTCAAAGCCAGAATCAGTAATTAAAAAGCACGTTGAAATGCTGATTAGGGCTTATGACCCGTGCTTCAGCTGCTCGTCGCATTTCTTAGAGATGAAGATAGAGAAAAGGTAAAAAAAATATTTAAAGAAGGGTTAGAGAGAAAGTAAATAGTTGATAATTTCTTTTTTAATGCTTTCGTTTTTAATGTTTTCTTTTTTAATATTCTTTCGATTATTTAGATTTTTAGTGTCGCTATAAGTGCTATTGAAAGGGACGCCGATTATTGTCACTTTCTTCAGTTTTCCAATCTCTTTCAATAATTTAAGCACTGTGCACAAATCAAAGTCATGCATAGTTGATGTGGTTGTTTCTTTGAGCAGGTTTATATCATTAATTATTTTAACTTTATTAATGCCCCTTACGACGTCAATTATAATTATTTCGCCTTTAATATTCTTAATATTCTCATTCAGAAGAAAATCTGGGCTTGTGCATTTCACAAATTCAAACCTTTTGTTCAGCTTTTTATCTTTATTTAACTCGTCAGCTAGCTCTAAAGCAGCAGCATCTTCTTTGATGTCAGGGTTTCCGAAGCAGTAGATATTTTTCATTATAAATTTATTTAGTGTATTTTTTAGTAGATTCAATTATTCTAACATATTTCCTAAGATTCTCATTTAATATTGACAAAATTAATGGTTTAATTGATCGATAATAATACTTTAGCTCTGTATTACTTAATGGCTCGTGATTAAAAATTTTATCCATAATCCTCTGTTTCCCCGGAGAAAATATCTCTGATAACGCTTTATTTGTGTTTAGTTTTCCTCTCATAATAAGATTTTCTTCGAAAACTTCTTCTTTTTTCTTCTCTTTGTTTTTTTGGAACTCTTTAAATGAGTTATAATAATACATTAATTCACTTTTACTGAATTTGGCCGTAATCTTATTTTTTCTAATTATATTCTTAAGCAGAGCATTATTTATATGTTCAGATATGAATATTTTGTTTGAAATCAGAATGAGTTTATTGAACTCATCTTTCAATTTTTTTTGTTTTAATTTTTTTATGATATTATTATAATCAAAATCATAACGCAACAATAAAGGAATTGCAAGATTTAATCTTAAATTTCCTTCCTTAAGTATATCTATAATCTTTTCATCATTGAATTCATAACTAGGAAATTCTAATATAAATCCTTCTTTTTCCAATTCTTTTATCAATTTTCCAGATATCATCTTTTATCAAAATATCTTTTATACTCTAAATATTTAAATTTCATCTTAAAATCAGCAATCAATGATACGGGAGCAACATTGTAATACCTGTTTTTTAGTTTTTTAAAGTCAATGTTCTGTGTTTTAAGTATTTTTAAAATATCCTCTATGTCTCTTTCTTCTGACCTTGCAATCTTCGTTATTATAATATCATACCAGTTTAATATGTACAATTTTACTTTACCTACTGTTCTTATAATGTCGGACATAAATATTTATACAAAGTGTTATGTCCGACAAATATAGTAAGTGACACTATATGTATAAAAATTTACGTCACTTACTATATATGCTCTGATAACTCTTTCCAATCTTGCGGCAGAGCAGTGCCTAAAATAAATGCGCCATAAAAAATGTCAATTCTTGTCTTATTCATCCGCCAAATGTTGCATAATCTTGAATTGCTTTCTTCTTTCAGACCGGCAAGTTTAAACAATTTATTTATGTTAGTATAATCAGATGTTGTTAAAAAATCAATGTCTTTGGTTACTTCTTTAATATTTTTCATCACCATTGCTGTTCCACCCATTGCAAAAAGCTCAATATCCTCATCTAAATCTGCAATTAATTGTATAAATAGTTCTAGTTCATCTATTTTAGTGTTAAACGGATTTTTTGGTTTATTTTCATACATATTTATACACCTTTTCATACATATATGTATGAATTACTATTTAAATGTTTTGATTTTCAGCTTAATAGTTTTAAGAATTATTTGAAAAAGGCAGAATACTATGACGTTCAGGTTACAGATGAAGCCTTTTTCATAAAAATATAGTAACTGACATGATTAATCTAAATTTTAGGTCAGTTACTATAAATAGTCAACCAATAAAAATTATCCTAAAAATTAGATTAGTTGACTATAATGCCAACTTCATCGGCATTATTAGACTTGACGAACACTGCTCGTCAAGAATTTAAAAATACCAACAATCAATACTGCAACTTTAGGTTGCAGATTGTTGGCATTTTTTTCATTTCAAATTATTTCATATTAAGTAAAAAAGAAGGTATAATTAATATCAAGAAAGATTAATAAGAATACTAATTTAGGGTTGTAGAAAACCACAAAAACTTATTGATTAATCACTCCATCAATTCAATCTCCACTATCTTAATATCCTCACCGTCAACAATCTGAGGAACCTCTTCGCATTTTGGGCACACAAAGATTAGCGAATGATGCCCCCTTTCTAATATTTTTGGCTCGCCCTTAAATCCGCATTTGCATTTAACAATGGCTTTTTTTCTTTTTATAATAATCTTGAACTTAACCATTGATTTAAATGTTTCTTCCAATTCCTCTGCGCTTAAATGCGCCAAATCACCGACTTCAAAAGACACAGAAACAATTTTGTCAAAAGATGTTGTTTTATTAGACACTGTTTTGCTATTAGTTGCTGGTTTGTTATTATTCGTTGCTTTATTATTAGTCGCTGTTTTATTAAGAGAAATTTGGGTTTTTATGTCTTCGATTATTTTGTTTGCGATGATTAGTTCGTGCATTTGGTTTGTAATAAAATTATGATTATTTAAAGGTTGTGGAATGAAAAATTCTCCAATAATTATCATCAATATACAAAAGCACAAAATAATGTTCGATTATTTTGTGCTTTTAGTATACATTAAGTTTAAGTAAGTTACAATCTTTTTCATTCTGTTTACCCCAAATACTTCATCATCATTTCTATTTCATCTTTTTTGAAACCATGTACTATCTCACTGACATTACCCAAAATCAATGGTGAAAACCGACTATTTTCATTTGCCCAAGGACAATACTCATGATCCATAACATAAACACTGCCTTGTTTAGGATTGACATAATATAATCTAATAAAATAAAGACAATGTTGATCAGCAAATGTATACCTTTCTACTGTTGATTTAACTTCTTCTTCAAACTGTGTTTTCTTCTTTGCATTTTCAAGTATATTGTTCTCACGATGCTTTTTTCCTAAAACCGAACTGCGGGATTCTACACAATATTCGCTTGTTATATCTTCTTCATGAACAAACTCTCCGCGATAATTCAAGTAGAAGCCGCTGAGGAGGAGATCACTGCTTCCTATAGCGTTTCTAATCACTTTTTGCTTGTAAATCTTTATTTTCCATTTCATCTTGTTGCCTTCTATGTTTTATAATCACCGATTACTACTTTAAAGTAATATCTTTATATAAATATTTGCCCACCACTACTGGTATAGCAATAGAAAGATTTAAATATAACAACTGCTTGAAGGTAAGAAGGTTTGAAGGTCAGATAGTTTGATGGTAACGTTCTGCTGTGCCATCCGTAGTTCCTTCATACCATCAAACCATCTAACCATCTTACATTCAAAATGGACACAAGCTATCTCAAAGAAGCAGGACTTACTGACGGAGAAATTAAAGTATATCTAGCATTGTTAGAGCTAGGTCTGTCAACCTCGGGACCAATAATAGAAAAGTCAAATATTGCGAGATCTATTATTTATCATATTCTCGACAAACTCATGCAGAAAGCACTTGTCAGCTGCATCACAAAGGAGAAAACAAGATATTTTCAGGCATCTAACCCTAAAAAGATAATTGAATACATCGACGAGAGAGAGCACAGATTATTGGAAAACAAAAAAAAGGTAGAGAAGATGCTTCCGCAATTGCTTCTACATCAGAAAATGTCTCCAAAAAGCCAAGCAAATTTTTATGTAGGTTTCAAAGGAATAAGAACTGCTCATGAACATTCATATGAGAAGCTCAAAAAAGGAGAAGAATATGTATATTTAGGTGTTCCTGCATATCAGCCAGAAGAACAGCACCTGTACTGGCAAAGGGATCATGTAAGAAGAGCAAAATTAGGCATTTCTACAAGGATGCTTTTCAATAAAGGCATAGATAAAAAGATTATCGCTAATAGGAATTCATTCAAGCTTTGCGAGGCAAGAGAAATGAATGCTGACATAAAGTCTCCAGCATGCTTTATGGTTTACAAAGATACAACACTGATTGTGATGCAATATCCTGAGTCCTTTGCAATTGAAATAGTGAACAAGCAGGTTGCTGACTCCTTCAAAGCTTATTTTGAAGAATTCTGGAAGAGCGCAAAGTCATTTAGTATATAATCTCAACTACTGTGTTCTACAAAATAAAGTAGTTGGCACAATCTCACAAAATCATTTAATATACAACATCAACAACAGAATTATAATCTCTTTTTACATCAGGATAATTAAACCTTTTCTTTCCAAACCCCACAGCTGACACATCAACACCATTTCTCTTTAAAAATCTGTTTAAATCGCGAATTGAAACATGGCCTTCTTTACTTTTAAAATAAGTTCTTCCTTCTGCCGAAGCAATGCTGACAACACGTTTCATAATATCATATGACTCTAAAAATCTTGTTTTTTCCTCTTCAGTTTGTGCTAAATTAATTGAGGTTATAATTATATCATTGTCAGTATCTTCAAAATATTGCACAGGGCAACCAAAAAAGAATAATCCCCTTCTCATTTCGTCTTCAGTAACTTTACCGTCGGCAACTAAATAAAGCAGCTTGGAATATGACAAAAATAATTTACCATTATTTTCATAAACAACATGTTCTTTACCAATGTTATCTGCGGTTGCACTTGTTTCATCTGTTGTTGATGCAATTACTTCAACATTATCTTTATTAGGCTCATTTAACCCAATCCAGAATTTATCTAAACTTTCAAAAGAAATCTCTCTTCCAGAGTAAGACTCATAAACGTCAACAGGAATATTATACGTTCTTAAACTAGCAAGTAGCTCTAATTCACTCATATTTTCCCATCTGTTTTCTTTAGCATATGCTTCTAATCTTGTTTCATCTGTCCACCACGGTTTTTCTGGCAAAGCTCTAGTTTTATGACCACGGTTTAATTTATCATTGTTTGCTGTTAATGATTTAATCCTCTTTTTGGCTTCATTTATTCTTAGTATATATCTTAATGGTGAATCATTAAATAAATTGTCTAAATCATTTAATAAATCGCTGTTTACATAATCATTACTTGAAAGTATAATTGGTGCCAAGTCATCAGAAAATTTGCCTTCGCTAAAAATTGGATAACCATATAACTGTTTATATCTCAAATAATTAATATAATCAAATGTCGGATCTAAAAATATTATTCCTTGTGGTAATGTAGCTCTTACCCAAACATGATATCCCAGTTCATTTGTTCTATCTGCCAATAATTGTTTTGTTGCGTTTAATCTATTCTCTTTGGCTAACTTAAATAAAGTAAAGGCATGCTGCCATGCAACATCACCCCAAAAATTACCATATAACTCTTGATCACATTTATAAGTAAAATCATGAAAATAATCGTCAATAGTGATCTGTGTATATTGATGTGAATAATGAAGTGTATGATCAGATAATTTTGGAATCATCTTCTCATTTATCATTATACCCATTACCATTTCACTCGGTATCCCCAATGTTCTTGCCAATGCACAAAATAATCTTGACTGTCCTACAGAATTTCCTTCTTTCAGTGAAAGAACTGTTTCTGAACTGTGGTCTGCAAGAAGGTTATATGAAATATTTCTCATCCATCGTTTAATTGCGTATAATAAATGAGCAGGCTTGTCTCTTTTTTCTGGGTCTAAACCATCTTTAATCTCATGTGCTAATCTAATTGTTTTTTCATCATCCACTATGATTTTATTTAATATATCGTTTTGAGTCAAACGTTTTTTTGGAATTTTAAAGCTATATTTTAAATTATTGTTTATCTTTCCTGCAAAACCATGAAATTGAAGTTGAAATAATAACTCTTGCATATCTCTTTTTTTACCAATATTTGAAGCAACTAATTTCGTTCTAAAGTGTTCATTCTCTTTATACCCAAGTGTTACTTCCCTTAATACTTCAGTATCACGATGTCTTAAATAAACTAAGAACTCTTGAACCGGATCAAAAACAAAGTAATTACTATAGGGTCTAACTATACCACGGGATTTAACTAAGTTCATAGTATTAAAGGGTTATTGGTTCATTTATAATTATATATGAACTGAAATATATACTTAATGGAAAAAGATAATATTAAATAATATCAGAAGGTATAATTATAGTGGAGGAACCAATGTTGCAAACACATAAAGTCTTATCACTAAAATTAGTGTGTTTGCAACATATAGGCACGGAATCTTATGCTCAATAATTAATGTCCGTGCCTATATATAAAAAATTCCATTGAGAAGAAGTCATTTAAACTTTCTTCACGCTATATTTTTTCTTTCCCCTTTCCTCTTTTCCTTTCTGTTATTTATCCTTTTTCTTTCTCCTCTTTCTCAGTTACTTACCTCTTCTCTTCCTTCTATCCTCTTTTTCTTTTATCAGTTTTATCATTGCCTTTTCACCAATCATTCTTATTTCTCTTATCACTTTTAGAGGGATATCTGCCTTTAAATCTTCTTTAAGCTCTCCGAGAAAATCATACAGGTAAACCACAAACAAATCTTGCCCTAATCTTGACTGATGTCCTGCTTCTTCTATTATTGTATACCAATTTATATTATAGTTATCAATTAGTTGTTTTGCATCTATCCTGTCACCCTCTCTTTCTGTTGCACATTTGAGCAGGATTATGTCTTCAGGAGAAATTATTTTCACAATAAGATTAGAGTATTCATGTGATTGTGTTGCTCTTGATTTCATTGTGTCAGTAAGAACAAAACAAACAATCTTATTGAGAAATATATCTATTCGCCAGTCTTTTAATATCATAAATTTTGGTTTATCGACTGCAACTTCATTATATTTTATGTTAATAAATGGCGGCTTTTCATAAAATCCCATTTTTTTCAGAGCATCTATTAATTCGTTAAAATCAGGTTTTGAAGCAGTTACAATATCTATATCTTTTGTTGCCTTTTTCGCATTGTAAAAAAGCATGGCTGAGCCGCCGATTAAATACACTTCAATCTTTCTTTTCAATATTCTGCCTATTGCTTCAAACAATTTTGACTGTTCATTATAATCTATCATGCTGCAATCACCTTAATGTTGGTTCACTTTTCTTTTTCCTGCAATAATTTGCAATAATTCATTTATACTTACCATTCTTTTAATCTCATCAAATCTCCTTTTCTTAATCCAATTACAACATTCCATTTTTTGCCTATATCTTTATACTCTTTTTCCTGATTTATTCCAATAAGATATGCCTTTTTTCTATATCTGTTAAGGCTGAGTTCTGTTCTCTTATCCATTTTTTTTGTTCTTATTATCGTTCTTGCTAAATCATAAAGTGCACCGACTCTGTTCGCAACATTATTCTCTTTTGCCAGTCTGTATAATAAACTCCAGTCTTTTACATGATTAAATAAAGGCATAGCAGCAATTATTACTCTATAATTTTCTGTTTTTATCGCTTCAATAATGGCATCTTCTACTCTATATTTTTTTCCATGAATTCTATTATGGTAAGGTATAGTTAATTTTACATTTGAATACCTGTTTATTGTTTCATGCAATCCAAGCTCTCCATCCAGCTTCATAATAATGGGTGAAATAGAGTATAATCTTTTTCCGCGGCCTCTTAATGCATTAACATATCCTTCTTTTCTTAACGTTGAAACGTAATTTATCGCTGTTCTTCTGGAGATTTTAAGCTTGTCTTGAATAGTTTCCACTGTATGAAGCCCTTCCAGTCTTTTTGCAAGAGTTTTTATATCCATTCTACATCACAAATTAAGCTTATTAAATGTGATGTAGCTTAACTAATATATAAATGTTTCCATCTTTTTTCTAAAATTTTCCGAAGTTGAAGAATATTAAATACTGTTGAATCGGAGTGTATTAATAAAAAATTACCAATGCAAACATTTAAAATAAAAAATAAAAATATTATCCCTTCCTCTTCATTATCTGCACAATCCCATGGTTTGCATTAACCAGAATTAAATCGCCGTCTTTAATCACATCAGTTGCGTTCCTTAATCCAACAATACAAGGCACGCCTAATTCCCTTGAAACAATCGCTGCATGGCTGGTGATGCCTCCTTCGTCTGTAATAATCGCAGAAGCCTTTTTCATTGCTGGCACATATTCTGGTCTTGTACAAGGTGAGACAAGTATGTCGCCTTTCTCCATCTTGATCATATCAGATGTTATGAAAATTATTTTTGCAATGCCTTCAACTTTGCCTGGGTTGGCAACATTGCCGTAGAGCCTTGCAACCTGCTGCTCTGTCATGCCTTTTATCTCTTCTACAAAATCCTCTACAACTTTCCCAGAGACAAAATGAATTCCCTGCTCATCAACATATTGGAGGCAAATTTTTTCTCTTTTTCTGAGCTCTTCAACAAAGGTTTCATCCATCGGCAATTCAAGCTCATCTGCATAAGAATACATTAATAATTCGTGCTTGACGTTAGAGCGCTTAGAAATTTCCTTTGCAAACAGATTAAGATAATGATTGCTGATTAGCGCATATTTTTTTCTTCTCTCTCTCCATAGTGTCATTATCTCAAAAAATTCAACTGCCCTTCTTATCTTAACTGAGCAGGTTTTATTTTCCAAAATCCTTTTCCTTTCTTTTTTAAGATTATTTAGATTTTCATAAATCTTTTCCAGTTCTAACCTGAAATTTATGCCTTCCTCTTCAAGCCTTGCAATCTTTGCTCTGAAAAAATTTTTGTCCAATACAACTGTGTCTGCCCATGTGTTTTTTATCCAGAAAAATCTGCGGGCATGCTCATCTAATTGTCCATAATCTTTTTTTTCTGCAATTTCATAAAGGCTGAGAAGCTCTTTTTGAATATAAGTTAATATCTCAGGCAAGCAAAGCATTTGAAACTCTTTTTGGGAAATATTATTTTTGTCATACTTATTGAGCAGTTCCATAATAATGCCTTCGCTGTCGGGGTCAAATAATTCTATCATTATTCCTATTTCCCATGAGGATTCTATGACTGCTTTGATTTTCCGAAGAGTTCCAATTAACTCCTCATTACTCATTTTCCCTAAATTAGTTAATTTTTTTTCTATTGCTATTTGCTCTTCAACTATAAATTCCCATTCACTAATTTTTTTTTGAATATAACTGCCATCATTAACATGTTTCATAATCTCTTCCATTGCTAACTTTGTTGTAACATCCTGACTCCAATAACTGTAGTTTTTCTTACCAGCATAATAAGCAAAAGAAGTTTTAATACCCAATCTTTTAAGTGCGCAAACATAAGGTATTGACACAAAATAAGGTCTTGCCTCAACACCTTGCCTGTAAATCTTAAGATTGCTTACATTTACAGGGATTTGAGTTATGCTTTTGGAAAGCAGTCTATTTATTATGTCATCGTAAGTTTCACCTTTACTTCCTGCTTTATCCAATAATTCTTTGGTTTTAGCTTTTATCCATATGGTTGTAGAGCTATTTTCTTTCATATTACTATAGTGACTATAGTGCGCTTTTTATATTTTTCTGTTTAATCAGAAAGAAATTCTCATAGTTTTGCTGCGATTGGGAGCTTCACTTGCTGTTTTTCGGTTCAAAAAAGAAAAATATATAAACTAGTATACACATTAATATACTGTATGTGGAAAAAGGTCATTGAAACGAATGAAGTACTTGTGTATGAAACATCTATGCTTAAATTAGATATAAGAATAGAGGCAAGAAAAGAAGAATCTATAAGAGGAGTATCTGTAAGAGAAATTCAAGAAAATGAAGAATCTTCTAGCGAAAGATGGGTTATATACCTAAAATATGTTGCGCAGAATAATATAAACTTCAATGAAGAGTTCTTCTGCAAGAATATTGAAGAGGCAAAAGAGATGATTAATTGTTTAATGCAGTCTCAGCTAAAAACATTTAATGAGATTGTTGCATTAAAAATAAGCCAAACACAAGAACTAAAGGTTGATATAAAAAGGACTTCTAACGAATATAACAGCGAGGCATGGGTATTCAGAGTAAATAATGAGCCTGTTAATAACCGCGTGTTTATACGAGATTCAGATATCATGGATGTGGATATAATTCTATATGAGCAGTATAAAATAAATGAAGAGCGAGTTATCCAGAAATTAATAGATGTTCTCGGGTTGAGCAACAATGATTCAAGAACAAAAATAACTGTTTATTACTGCAAGTCAAAATCAAAATATTATCTTGAAGAAGGATATCTGGAAAATTTGCAGAATGCGTGAACTGATTGTATAAACTCTTTTGAAAGTATAACTTCTTTTCTATACTAAAAGTGATTAATTTTCGAACAAATTAATCACTTTTGTATATACAAAAGTGCAAAATAATGTTCGATTATTTTGCACTTTTAGTATATAAACTCTTTTGAAAGTATACCCTCTTTTCTATAATACGATGGATAATCCCTTTCTTATAATCTTCTCAGCGAAATATTTTTAAATAGCCTTTAACTTTTGCTACACTAACATCACCAATGACAGCCCCGTAGTGTAGCGGTCCATCATCGAGCCCTTTGGAGCTTAATTATGATTGGCTTTAAAACCTAAGTAAAGAAAGGCTTGGACGACGGTTCGAATCCGTCCGGGGCTACTTTTCTTTATATTTTTCTTGGTATAATTTTATATCAAACAAGTTATCAATATAAAGAAAAGTAGCTATACTTACACTAATGTTTGTCATATACTTTTGGTCTGTCAACACAAAAATCCTCTGCTTTAAATTCATTTATTTCAACACCATAATTCCAATTATCGAGGAGTAGAACATAAGCTGTCTTAACATCAAAACCTAATTTCTTTGCTTTATTGTAAATATCTACAGTTGATTGTGTTATTTTTGTTCTGAATCCTTTTTCTATTCTTTCATAATTATTTGTTTTAACTTCGTAAAGAATTATTTTATTCCTTCCACGTTCAAATAATATTTCTATTGCGTCTATTGAATACCAGTTATCAATAAGAAATCTAATCTGTGCTTCATTAAAATATCTTCCAAAGATTAGAGAATATTTATTTTTATTAAAAAATTTAGGAATAATAACATCCTTCTTAGTAAATTTAAAGAGACATTCACCAATTATGCCCTTAAAAGTTCCATTAAATTGTTTTAAGTTGTACATATAATGAATTTGTAATCTTTTCTATTTAAAACTATATGCAGTAGTGGAACAGACAGCTTTTCGGAGAAAACCGAAAAATTATCGATAATTAACCAATTTTATAAAACAAAAAACATTTTTGCGAATATGAGATTGTAGGAGAGATTATCTTCGGCACAGAATGTGGAGAAGTCTTTGAGGTGGGAAAATGAGCTCCCATCTTCAACAAGTTGAGAACAAGCTCAAAGATATTACTGAGCAGACTGATAAAGTTAAAGCTTCTCATTCCTTCTTTTTCACCAAAGAGATTATTATTCCTAACAAAATAAGTATCATCACAACATAAAACAAAACAGCCATGTTTTCGCTTGCCAGAAATCTATAATTTACACTTGGAACAACTGAAAGCACAATGTAAGCAATAGGAAAAGGCACACCCAACAACTTTTTTGTTTTGGTTTTGAATTCCTTAAGCAGGTTATCTGCCTTGTATTTTTTAACAAGCACTAATACAAGATACAATGCTAATATGTATGATATATTGGCTAATGTGCTAATCAGTCTTGATGAATTCTCTATTGTCACAACACTGCTGGGGTTTGTGTCTCCTGAGATTGCTCTATCAAGGCTGTAAGTAATAGTGACAACTTCATCTTTTTTTAAATCACCAACCTCTTTTTTTACCAAAGGGTCTTCTTCAATAAGAATAAATTTGGTGTTTTTATTTTCAAAATCAGCATCGCCAAAATCATTATCACTCTCAAAATTAATTTCTTTGACATTTTCTGCAACTGATTTTGGGAAATATTCGTAAATAACCAACCCCTTAATATCTTTTAGTGCTTTTATCGCTGTTTTATACGTTGTTTTTTCTTTTCCTGTTTTATCTATTGCTAAAGTTCTTGTTTTTGAGATTTCTACTGACTGCAGTGCTTTTATTTTGTCAGAGGTTCTTACTGGAAGAAATGTGTCAGGCGGATTGTTTATCACAGTCTCTTTTAAATAGGAGGTTTCTGTTTCTTTATTAATTTCTTTTAAACTTTTATTTATTTCTTTTAAGTTTTCTTTTATTTTTTCTTTGCTTTGTTCAGTTGTTTCTTTTATATTTTCATTTTCTGTTTCTTTTTCATCATTTGTTTCTGTGATGTTAGTTCCAGCATTTTCAGAATCAGGCTCATTATTACTTTCTTTATTTTTTTCATTGTCATTTGTTTCAATGATTTCTATTGGTTTTAAATAACTTGTGTCAATATTATTATTCATTGCAATATCTGGAGAATTCTCAAGAATAATTCCTATTCGATTATTATCTAAGATATTATTAGTAATGCTTATTTTTGTTGAATCCTCTATATAAATGCCTGTTGAAAAATCTTTAATAGTGCAGTTAATTATTTTGATATTATTCTTTTCCTCTATTTTAATTCCTATACCGCTAAACTCACCGATTATTTTTGCATTGTTGCAGTTTAGCAGAACATTATCATTGCCAATAATTATACCTTCATTAATATTGTAATCTGCTGTGCATAGCTCTGTATTTTTATCTATAACAAAATTAGTTGATGTAAGATTACTTGATGGGGCAGTGCATTCTCCAGCGGCAAAACTAACTAAAAGAATTATTGCTACTACTGAGATTATAACTAAATATCCTCTTTTTTTCATTATTCAACTATAATAACTTTCTGTATTTGTTTATTATTTACACTATTCTACTTCCTTTGCGAACATAAATAAATACTTTGCGTCTTTTACCAGCGAATTTTCATCTTCAAAGACATAGACAATATTATTATCTTGTTTTATTATGGTTGTATTAACATCAAGCGTGCTTAAATAAGATAATCCAACATCATCATATTCAAGAACTTCTTTAGCATACTGAATAAGTTTGCCTAATCTAATCTCTTTTTCTTTAGTAAATTGTACTACTTGAACATTAGATGAATTATCAACTATTTTTACAGGCATGGTTACAATTGCGTTAATATTATTCTCACCAATTATTGTTTTTAAAACCAATAAACCCTGTTTAATAACCAATCCTTTTTCTTGGAAAAAGCTGTAATTATTCAGGCATGAGGGTAATTTATTAGTAATATACTTTGATATCTGCATTTCGCTTGTTTCTTTTTTAGCTGCACCTATTGAAGTATTGCCAAAAGGTGTTTCAATAGTGGTTTCGGGCCAGATATAGCCACCTTGTTTCGCTGCAATAAACAATGAGTTATCCAGAACATTTCCTAAACAAATCTCGGTGTATTCTTTTACTATCTTAAGCTCGTCTGTTTTTAACTTTAATGGCTTAATGCTTACCTGTGTCATATAAGTATAAAGAATAATTCCTATAAGTAATACTAAACAGATTATTATAAACCAAGTAATTATTGTTGCTTTCTTATTAATTCGCTTATTGATTTTCTTCACCTTTTTTTCATCTTTTGAGTTTTTCAAATAATACTCTGTTAATTCGCCTATTGATTCTCTCCAACCCACAGCCTGCTTTTTAGTTTCTGCCATCCTTCTTTTAGCCTGTTTACCTCACCATAATTAAGAACAGAAATCATTCTAACCAGAGTTATCCTCTCATTTGTCTCTTGACTAAACATTTCTTTGTCAAAATAACCAATACCATTATGAAAACTAGCGGAATATCTTTTGACATAACCCGGCAGGGCTTCAATAAATTTTCCAGTCCGTTCTACTTTCCCGTTGATACACTGCTCTGAAACCAAAAACATACCAGAATAAACATCGCTTATTGTTCTGTTTTCTGAGCAGTCAATATTATTATTAGTTATAGTTAGGTTTACATAAACATTATTTGCATCAAATATCAGCTCAGCATTATTCTCATTGTCATAACTTAAATAAAGAGGATGCTCTACGAAACTGTACGGCTCGTTTTTAAGAAAGGTAACTTTGCCGTTTAAATTAATTATATGTTCTTCTGCGCTGATATATGCAGAGTTTTTGTTTTTTAGTTTATTATTCTTATGATTATTGTCTTTTAGATTGTTATTTTCTAGAGTATTATCTTCTATGTTGTTATTTTCTAGAGTATTATCTTCTATGTTGTTATTTTCTAAAGTATTATCTTCTAATTTGTTGTTATTGTTTAATTTATTCTTGTATTCGTCATAACTTAATCTTTTGCTTGGCTTGTCAATATATATAAAATAATTCTCTTTTTCCTTTCTCACAATCGCAAAACTTTTCATCGGAATACTAATATATTCATATCTTCCAGCTGAATTAAGCTCTGCGTAGATAACGCCGTCGTTAAGAACTGTTTCATATTTAGAGCTTTTTCCGAGAACAATTTCTTTGTAATTATTGCTGGTGATGGTGCTGTTTGTATTTTCTGAGGAAAAGATATAGCCAGCTTCTGTTCTTGTCGAAGTTAATTCTATTGAATTATCCTGTGCAGCTGATATTGATGTTACTGACTCATCTAGCGCAGTAAACATCGCATAATCCATTGCTTTTCCGCCGATAGAAACCTTTGCATTCGTGTCTATACTAAAAGAATCCTGATTAAAGTTTATCTTGAAATAATCCTCTTTATTCCCTTTTACTTTGATAAGACAATCTTTGCAATCCTTGCTTAATATCATGTTTGGCAGTGCTGAAGGATTTTTCGGGTCTAAAGCATTTTTGATTTCATAGCCATCGCTTAGGCCATCATTGTCTATATCATTATTTTCAGGGTTGTAATTGATGTAGAACTCTTTAAGATCTGATATACCATCACCATCAGAATCTTTTGCAAGGTCATTGTAAATATTAAATGTTTCCATAACATTAACTCCGCCAATATTAAACTCTGCATCTTCTGTTGTTGAGTAAAAGTCAACGAATTCTTTGTCATTGCTGAATCCAGCGTCAGGGAATGTATTATACTTGTTTCCATCAGTAGGATATATCATAATTTCCAGATAATCAGTAAGGTTATTGTTCAATTCCATATTATCTGTTAATCCATCACCATCAGTATCTTTAAACTCATCAGCATATTTATACTGTGGTTTGTCATGCGCTAAAGGATTCTCCATGATTAATTGCTCTGTGTTTTTGAAAGTGATTTCTAATGTTTTTAATTTATCACCATCCATAGTTAAATGAGAATTCTTATCGACGTCAGGAAGTTTTATGTTGAATTTTATTTGAGCAGCGTTTTGCATGTTTTTTTGGTTGAGATTGCTTAAGTCTGAAACTTCTTCAAGATTATTAGAATGAGAAAGCTGGTCTGTTGTTAAAGAGCTTTCTTGAGATGGAGTTAATTGATTGATAATATTAGAAACATCATCTCCATTTAATCCTTTTATTTGAGAATCAGAGAGAAAAGGAACTTGCTCTTTTTTTAGCTGAGAAGTTTTGCCTTGGAGTTTGTCTGGTGGAATTTGAGAAACATATTGTGACGGAACTTGATTGACCTGGAAATTAGGATTGGAGAAAATGTCTGGATATGCAGAGGGGGAGGAATAATCGGAGGAGGAGAGTTGTTTGTTTGAGAAATCCGATGCAGTTTCCTCAGTAACATCAAAAGAAAATGTGAATGGTAAAACTAAGATTAATATAAATAATACAATGATTGAAATAAATATCCTCTTTTTTTTAAACATATCTAACACTTACATTTTTATTTATATAATTTATCTAGACCTTTTCTAAAATCTTTTGTCCAGATTTCCAAATTAAAATCCTCTTTTGGCCCACCAGCCAACTGATCAATAATTTCTCCCTTTTTATAAAATAAAGTATACGGAACTTCCGGTACGTATTTTTTTGAATCCTTTCTTTGTATAGAATCTCCAAATTTTAAAAAAATTATATTCGCTTTGTATTCAAGTTCAATACTTCTGTAAACTTGAGCCAACCTTGTAGATGCACCATTAGTGTCATTTTTATCATAAAAGAACACAACTACATTTCCATATTTTGTTTTTTCAGCATAATTATCAGAACAAACCTCTTCAAAAGAGGTTCCTGCCAAAATATCATCTACTGTTTCTGGCTTTTTCTCCTTTTCCTCCGCACTCACACTTGCAATCATTTCCAGTCCTTTGTCAACTACTTGAGGCGTAGCTAAAGCTACTAATCCAGCAACAGCTATTTGCAATAATCTTCTTCTATCCATTATATAATAAAGTATTATCCATAGATTTATATATTTTACTACTTTTTCAGTGTGAAACCGCTCTCAGCGAAGTCCTGCCGACAGGCTATTTTTCACTAAGAGTTATTATTAGAAAATGGAAACCATCACTGTCCTGCAAAGGATCATCTTCTATGCCTAATGTTTTCACTTCATTAAATATCGCAGGATTGCTTAGAAAATACTCTACGAACTTGTAATCATCTTCATAACCTATTTCTGGATAAGTATTGTATTCTTTTGCATCAGTAGGATATACTAAAAGTACAAAATAATCGAACATTATTTTGCACTTTTGTATATACAAACGTGATTAATTTGTACGAAAAAGGTTATTGTTCAATTCCATATTATCTGTTAATCCATCACCATCAGTATCTTTAAACTCATCAGCATATTTATACTGTGGTTTGTCATGCGCTAAAGGGTTCTCCATGACGAGCTCTGAATTGTCGTCTTTGAAAGTAATGTCTAATGTTTTTAATTCATCACCATCCATAGTTAAGTGAGAATTCTTATCAACGTCAGAAAGTTTTATGTTGAATTTTATCTCAGCAGCTTTTTTGAGATGAGGTTGGTTTAAGTTTCCTAAATCAAAAATCTTTTGGAGATACTGCTTATTATCATAATTTTTAAATATTACTTGTCCTTCTCTTTAGCTATGGAAGACCTTGAGGCAAAATTGAAGAATGTTCTTAATGAATTATCAAGTAAATTAGAAAAGCAAGAAGTATCTGTTGACGAATTTGATAGAGACTTATTTGAATTAATGAACGAGAAAAAAATATTTACAGGTACTTATTCTGAAAATTGCTATAATATTGGCTATTATCACTTGATATTTTTAGATAAAATTAAAGCAGTAAAAAAAGTAGGGATAAGAACCACATATGTTGGTTTAGTTGGGCATTTTTCAGAACAATCCTTAAGAGATATTGAAGGATGTGAAATATTAATTTCAAATGCTATAAAACATTTAAAGGCTACATTTGGTGTAGAAATTATATCAGATTCACAATTTAATGATGGCTTAAAATCATTTGTTTCTATTTATATTAAAGAAGAAGATGTTTCTCAAGGGAGAAGAGAACACTTAGTTGGATATCTATTAAATCTTCTTTATTCTAAATTTAGGATAGTATCAGGATTACATCATCGAATTGGTGAATATGAACGAAGAGAAATAGATGATGCATTAAAGAAATTATAACGCAATAAGCAGATTTATCTCTTTTCTTTTATTGCTTAATTCACTTAGTTTTTTGTCATCAAGATTTATAACTTAACTATACTAAAAGTGATTAATTTTCATTTGTAAAATGTGATGAGGAAGGAAATGAGCTTAATCAAAAACAAGAGAGTGTAATGATTTTTGTGGTAATGCAAATAATTTTGTTGAAACTAACCCAACTACTTTTCTTTCGTAAAAATAAATTTATAAGGCATATTGTTAATTATTGAGGTTTCATCTGTAAAAACAAAAACCTCGGCTTTGTCCATTAATTCAATATCCTTTTTGAAATTTAGTTTATTCATTTCATTAAGATTAATGTCTTTTTCATCCTGAGCTATTTTTGCGTTATCGCTGAGCTTTTTGAGTCTTACATTCATTTTTGTTTCAAATTCCCTTCCATTGAATATTTTAGATTCTTTTTTTAGAATATAATCATGTTTTATCTTTAGTAAGGTATCAGTTGCTCCGAACTCAGCCTCTGCGCTTGTTTTTTTATAATGTGATTCATATCCTTTCAATGCTTCCAGATTAATTAAGCCAGGCATAACCTTTTCAAAGAATTCATTAATATTCTGACTAGATTCATCTAAACCTGCCAACAAATAAGGTGTAAACTTATTATAGCCTGCATTTTTGCCAAGAGTGTACAACGAGCATTCAGAAACATATTTGTTGACTGCATTTATATGTGCTGAAACATCTGACGGCACTGCATTGTTTTTATAACCATTATCACCTTTAGTAAATTCAGCGAAAAAAATTAGCGCTATTACTGCTAAAAAAACAATCCCAATTAATATAAAGAGGGTTATTTGACTTTTCTTGTTTATTTTATTAATCATTGAGCATCAGCTTTTTTATTCAAGTATAAGGTAAGATGGTTGGAAGGTAAGAAGGTTTGATGGTAACGACCCCTTTCCATCGTTCCATTCGTAGTATCTTCTTACTATCAAACCATCCTACTATCTTACTTTATACCTATTCATTAATCCACTCAAATAAATTCATAGAGCCAAACAAAGATTCTGAAATGAGTTTGCAATCTTCAAACTTCTTGTCATAATTATAAATATCCTCTTTCAAAACATTGATTGCATTCCCTTGATTTTGACTTCTTATTGTCAGCGTATTTCCTTCCTTGTCCATAATCAGCGCGCCATTTTCAAATATCAATGGCTTATGATATTCTTTGCCGTAATCTGTTGAGATTTTCTTTATTGTATACGGCGCAAAATAATAATTCACCTTAATTCTCCCTACTACTTCTCCGTTCTCTACACTTTCATAAAGATGATATTCGCCGTTGTAAACAAATGCTATTATTTTGTCAGTATTTATGTTATTGATATTATCATTTGAAATAACAAGGTTGTTGGCTATTACATTATTCTCGTCCATTTCAAACACTACATTATTATATTTATCTGTGCTGTTGTAAACAATGCTTAGCTTAGGAGTAATTAATTCAAACTTATCATTAAACACAGGCCTTAAATAGTTCACAATACCTTTTAATACAAATTTGTGTGTTATAAAATCCATATAACCGCATTGCAGACAGTAATCAATGATAGGCTCTGCCTCTTCCTGTGCTTTTCTTATAAATAAAAGATATTTGTCAGCATTCTTCGGGATATATATGCTGAAGTCTTTTAACGTATTGCCCTTGTCTAAATAATTGTCATTATTTTTCTGCGTGTAAGCCGTCGTCGGATTCATTTCTATCATTGTTAATCCATTATTATTCATTATTCCTGCGGCAGTTGAGAATGTAGATAACACCTCATCATACCCGTCGTGAGAAATGGTAAGAGTTCCTTTGGCGATGGAATAACTATAAGGAGTATCTTTGCTTACAATCAGCGCGGAACCGTCGTCATTACCCTGAAAATTAATATTATTTCCCAAACAATCTTTCATTTCTATTGTTTTGGTTTTGTCGAAAAGTTTTGTTTCATCTATAATAAATTCAGCATTTTCTATTTTTGATATCTCTAAACAATCAGAAGTTAAAGTGTCTGCGCTGGTTGTTGTGAATTTCTGTGCATCGCTTGAAAAATCATTTATGTTAACTGCTTCAAAATTATTTGTTTTGATATAATCAGCGTGTTCAAAATTATAATTGCCGTTGAGATAATTGATGTCATTTACATTAGTCATTGTTACAGTGCCAGAAGGAGTAGTTATTTCAATTGCATCTAAATGCTTTGCATCAAATGCATCAGTATTTTTCATTTGTGAAAACTCTACTACACCTGTTGCTTTGACATTGTTTGATTCTAAGCTTTCTGCGGTATCAACTGAAACTGTGTTTTCTGTAAGAACGAGGTTTTCAACGTTTGTATATGAATTAGAGTCTTCGGTGATGGTGTCCTTTGAGGTTAAAGTTACAGTACCAGGACTTGCAGTAACAGTTGTTCCTGATTTCATCCCTAAGTCAGAACCATGATTAGTTTTGACATTTGCATCAACTTGAAGAGTAGCTGGACCATTTGTGCCGCCGTTGACAGCTTCTTGGGCTGCTTCAGGAGAATTTAAATATGTATCCCCTTCCATTGCAGTTCCTTTTGTACCCACTGCGTGTGCATTTAATAAAGAAAATCCTAATAAAAATAAATAAACCCAAAAAAATACACTCTTTTTCATGATATTACATAATTGTATAGAAGGGTATTTATAATTTTTCTATTTTGGTGACAATATTTGGATATATAGGGATAACAATTGAATCATAAGTGCTTCCAAAACTCATAAATCCATCATACCACAGAGTAACTGAACTTATGCTATCTTTATTTGATTTAAGGTAATCATTAAATTTTTTAAAGTCAAAAACAGAAGTAATTCCTCTATGTTCTGGAGAATTAATAGGTATAGCTTTACCATCCATTTCCCTAAATAACTGTTGAAATGCATTTCGATAAGAAGGATTATTAAAATAATAATCCACCCAATCCCTCCCTGAAAATCCTAATAGTTCATCTTCAATTCTATCAGCAGAACATTGTCTCGCACCAGGCATTTTATCAGAAGGTGTTCCTGAATCATAATAATCTCCAATAGTTTGATAGACTTGTTTCTCTTCCGCACCAGCCCTCGCAACCATCTCCACACCTTTATCAACTATGTTGGGCGTGCTTAGGGCTACTAAAGCTGCCAATCCACTGAATAAGAATCGTCTCCTGTCCATGTGTACCATATATGTCAGTCCTTATATATATATTTTATCACTTTTCCTGAGTGAAACTTCCGCTCCCCTCGAAGATTAGGGCGAAGCCAAACGTCTCATGAATTATTTTAAGTTTTTTTAATCCAATTATGTTGACGGCGAGATTAGAGCGCATTTAATCTTACCATTTTCATAAGTAATTATAGTCGGTTCTGTTGAATTGGATATAACTGTGTATCTCTTTATTGTATTTAAAAGTGCCTTAAGAATCTTAAGGATTAATCTAATATATAGTCACTGACATTAATAATCTAACATGTGAAAAATAAAACTAACAAGAAGGTGTTTAACATGAAAAGAACAATTGCAGCATTGGTTTATAGTAGTATTTTAGGAATGGTATCTTGCAATGGCAATGATAAAATTCAAGACACAGAAACAGAGGTGTATCAAAGCATTGAGCAAAGGATTGCATTATATCAGCATAAAGCAAAGGATAAGCGCGAAGCAAAGAAAAAAGAAGATTTAGAAAAGGTATCATTTATAAAATTGGCGCATAACCTAACTTTGTTTTTAAATGATTACCTTTCACTTGAATCTTCATTTCTGCAATTGGATTCTGTAGCATCCAAGTATATAGTTGAGTATCTTATTGAGAATGAAATATCTTCAGCAGAGACAAATAGAATATTATCAGCTATAACTGAAAAAGAAAAGATTATTTTAAACAAATATAAGCCTCTCGCAGCCAAATTTGAGGAATGCAAAGGATATGCAAACATATATCAAATAGAAATTGATGGCATATCCCGCATCACATATGGTGATTTAAGAAAGGCAAAAGAATGTTACAATACCTTATTACAGGATACAAAGGTTCTTTTAGGCGAGGAAATAGAATTAGTAGGTATGATTCAATATGCAATTAAAAAATTCGCATTGAGCGAGAAAGCAATTCCTCTGATAAGCGGTTTGTCCATGATTATAGATACAAGACAAAAGATGCTTGGCAGAGTTCAAGAATTTAGTGATTCGCTTGGTAATAACTATTCATCTTTAGGTATATTATACTAAAAGCACAAAATAATCGAACATTATTGCGCTGGACTTTTGTATATCTCGGGAATCAGAGATTCCTGAGAAGTTAGAAAGCTTTGCTTTCCAACTTACAAACGTGATTAATTTGTACGAAAATTAATCACGTTTAGTATACAACAGCAATTAATTACAAACTGGGTATTGTACCCCGCAGCTTGCTGCGACACCCAGTTTGTAATCTTAAAAATGTCGGTCACGAAGTGACAAATTCGCCGTATACAAC
>JAGVYH010000032.1 GCA_018303325.1 Candidatus Woesearchaeota archaeon | reverse complement strand
GAAGCAATTCAAAATTATATTGCGGGTACAAATAGAACTGCAAAATTTCAGAAATTGCTTTCAGGATACCCAGCACTTTAGTGCTGGGTGGTTCATTTGTTTAAAGCGCATTTTAAGTTAATAATTGTTTAAGATTATAATATTTTCGCTAGTTTGTTGTTTAAATTTTTATTAGCTATATTAACCTTTTTCGCAGGTTTTATAGGCACGGACATTAATTTTCGTACATTTGGCTCCGTGCCTATATTCGTGGACTTTAACTAAAAGGATACGAATATTAAAGTCCACCGCTATATGTGTAAACCTCAAAAAAACCAAAACATTTATATACATGTTGTATCTTAGTATACATTAATGTATACCCCTTCCCACAATAGTACGTTAGTATGGTGGGAAACCAAGTATAAATAGATAAAAAGTGTTGGGAGAAAGAGGTGAGAAACCCCAATAGTTGGCCTTCATGCAGATGACACAAAATAACTAGTAAATCAAAAAAAAAGCTTCAAATCGTTGTGTTACCCACAGCTTGCTGTGATTTGGTAGACGAATTTGAAGCATTTTTAAGATTACAAATGGGGTGCATTGTGGCAGCAAGCTGCGAAGTATGATACCCAATTTGTAATTAACTAGCGATATTATAGAAATATCATATTCACAACAGAGACGCCAAATACAACGAGGCAGCAAGGTTTTTAGGCTATTGCATGAGGGTCTTCTATTTCCCTATTTTTTCTTATTTATTTTAAATTAAAACTAAGATGAAACCATTTAAAAAGCCTATAATTGTTCAATTTTACCAAAAAACTTTATAAATAACCTTATAGTTTCTTACTAGAATGTTCTTATTGAAGGTGACAAAATGGATATAAAGATTATTGAATCAGCAAAAAACAAATTAGTTATTGATATTAAGGGAGAAGGTCATGCTTTATGCAGTTCTTTGAGAAAAGAATTATGGCAGGATAAAGATGTTACAATTTCTGGATATCATATTGAACATCCTCAAATTGGTGTTCCAAGATTAACAATTGAGACAAAAGGCAAAACACCGCAGAAAGCTATCCAAGAAGCATGCAAAAGACTGCAAAAAGAGAATGAAACCTTTCTTGAAAAATTCAGCAAAGAAATAAGGTGAAATTATTATTTAATTCTTTACTTTTTTAAAATAAACGTTTTCTTTTAGTTCCAAGGCGAAGCCACCCATCCATTATTATTTGTTTTTTATTTCCTACCTGATTGGACACGTCTCATGAAGTTTAGTTTAGGTTTTCTTTACGACGTAAAAACTCTAAAAAATTAATCATGAGACGGGGGACTGCGTCCCACAAACGGATTGGGAGCGAGAAACAAGAGATTAGGAAGATTGAAAAACAAGAAATCATCTAATCAAATACAACAATTCACTCCACCCTCTTCATTCCGTCATAATCTATCTTAAAATCAATAGGGAATAAACCAGCATTTTTCCATTCTTCAACAACCTTTTTGCAGGAATCATCATTAAAACAAACAGCTATTCCTGAATCTCCGCCGCCTGCCCCGGATAATTTTCCAACACAATTATGTTTATCTGCTATATCTTTAATATCATTGGCAATATTTATCAATTTTTTAAGTTCAGGTGTGATTATGCCAACAGTTGAGACAGCATCTAACTTTGAAATCCAATATTGAGATTGATGAAGCATTATTTTTATCTCATTAATATTGCCTGTTTCAATTGCATCTATCAAAGAATCAACAGTTACTTCAATTTCATCCATTATCCTAGTATAATCATCATAATTATTGTCCTTGAAATGCTCAACCTGAATCATAAGTAAAGGGGTATTGCTTGGTTTAGACGTCCAGCAGCATAAAACCTTCATTTGTTCTGATAATTTTTCTGGAAATTTGAGCGGTCTCATTTTCAAGTATGTCCAATCTCCTTCTAGTATTTCAAGCAAAGGTGTTTTTACTTTTAGCTCATTAATCAGCCATAATGGACTAAATGCTTTATACACCAAAACACCGCCGTAAGTTGAAGCAGCAACATCAAAGCAGCTGCCTTTTTGTCCTTGCGTGATAAAATGCGCAATACTTGCAAGTTTGAAAATAATATCTTTTATTTTTATGTCATTAATATCATATTCATAAAATGCCATGATTGCAGCGCCGACTGCCACACTGGTTGCTGCGCTGCTTCCAAACCCTATCTTTCGCTCTGTTTCATTAATTCTGATAGTTGTATTATGGCCAGTTGTTGTTATGTTAAAAGAATTGATGGGATTTGCATTTTCTTCCATGAACTTCATAAAAATTTCAATGGAGGTTTTTGCAAATATCAACTTTTCTTTTTCTCCTGGTGTGATTAATCTTCTGAATTTGACTTTGCCAGATTCATATCGAAAATCCAGTCTGTCCAATCCTGGACACAAAAGAGAGGAAGAATTAGCTTCTTCAATGGTACACTCAACATATTTATCAACTGCCATGACTATACAAGGCTTGTCATTCTCAAGAACCGCCCATTCTCCTGCCAACATTAATTTTCCAGGTGCTCTTATTTTAATCATGAATAATGCGAGAGAATGGATGTATAAAAAGTTTCTGAATTATAGCAGAGTTATAGCAGATCACAAAAGTCTTTTTAATAGTTTTAGTTCCAGGGCGAAGCCATCCGTTCATTATTATTTATTTTTTAATTTTTTATTTCCTACCTGATTGGACACGTATATGATAATTTAGTTTAGGTTTTATTATTTTAAACTTTAAAGTATACATAACGCTTAAAAAAACGTAAAAAACTTTTCATGAGATATGGACTGCGTCCCTAGAACTGATTGAGAGCAGAAAACAGGATTATACACTGCTGCTTAAAATCGAAAAGTATATAAGTAAGATGTGCTTTACTTATCCTACGGGTGATGTATAATGCAGGTTGAATTAACCAGAATATCTGAAAAAGGACAAGTAGTTATTCCATCTTCTTTAAGGAAAGAAATGGGAATAAAGAAATCTGACCAGTTTATGATATTTGGGGAAACAGGAACACTTATATTAAAGAAAATAGAAACGCAAGCAATTAAAAAAACATTTGACGAGATTGCTAAGCCACTACAACAAGCTGTAAAGCAAGTTGGATTAACAAGAGCAGAAGTAAGGAAAGCCATTAAGGATGTAAGAAATGCTGCTTAAATTAGTTCTTGACACTAACACAATTGTTTCAGCTTTCTTTTGGGAAGGGAATGAAGCTGAGCTATTTAGGAAAATTGAACAAGGTAAAGCTAATTTATATATTACGAACGAAATTCTTAGAGAGGTTGAGGAAGTAATAAAAAGACCAAAATTCAATGAAGTTATGACAAAGGCTAACTTAACACCATACCAGATTATGCAAAAGATTGTTTCGCTTTCTCATTTGGTTATTGCTCAAAAATGGAATATAAATGTTTGCCGAGACAAAAAAGATAATAAATTTCTTGAATGTGTGGAAAGTGCAAAAGCTGATTATCTTGTTAGTGGCGACGAGGATATGCTTTCTTTGAAAGAATATAAAGGAATTCCTATTACCAGAACGGGGGAGATATTGCAGTTATTGGAATAAAAAGAAAGGCGGAAGCAAAAATAGAAAAATGACAATTATTTAGTTCTTACTTATCAAAGTTCAAAACAAATGCTCCTCGCTTAATTCAACACCTTTTCCTGCTGAACAAATTATAAAATCATGAATAAAAGGCAGCTGCTCCAGAACATTTAGAATTTTATCAACATCTTTGTCTAAACAAAGAATCATTACATTCGCGCCTGCATCAATTGTAAAATAACATTCTGTGCCTGTTTCTCTTAAAGACCATATATCTTCTATTAAAGTAAGTGTTTCTGGACGCCAGTATATCAAAGAAGGGTTAGAACTGATCATAAGAGAATGCATTCTTAAACAATTTCTTTCCATTACACTACCGATTTTAATAAAATCTTTTTGATTTAATGCAGCCTTTACATCTTGAAGATCTAAAATACTTATTTTTGTCCAATCATTATAAAATGGCGATGTTTCAACACTAATTTTCATTCCTGGTGTTGATTTAATCTTCTTTTCCTTTTGATCCAAAATTAAAACAATCATCTTTAATTCAGGCCAGTATTTTTCATCAAACAATTGTTCAGCATAGCTGTCTTTACCATCATCTGCTTCGCCCTTTTTCCATTCAACAAAACCGCCATAAGTGCTTCTGCACGCTGAACCGCTTCCTTGGCGTGCAAGAATAGAAATATTTTTTAAATTTAAATCAGGCTTCAGATTTGAATCGGGTTTTAGGTTTAAATCATCATCAACCGAACCAATTAAACCAATGGATTTACAGGCTGCTAAAGTTAGAGCTGTAAACCCAGAACTGCTGCTTGCAATACCGCTTGCAGTCGGAAAATTATTCTCGCTTGCAACCTTTGCAAATAGTTTTTTATCTGTCTTTAATCTTATCAGTTGAAGATGTTTGGTAACACGCTGCAGCTCAATACCACCAGTTATTGGTTTCCCGTTAAAAATAAAGCTGTCTTCTGTATAAGACTCATTAAATTCTACAGTGGTCTTTGTATAGAAATTATCAAGTGTCATGGACAGACTTGAAACAGTAGGGAGCTTAAGCTCTTCATTCCTCTTTCCCCAATACTTAATAAATGCAATGTTTGGATGCGCTATTGCAGTTGCTTTGATGTGTTTCACCTTTCCTATTTATTTTATCAATTCTGTTGTTCAAACCAACATTTGTTGTTTTGCTTTGTTGTTTCACCAATGTTGTTGTTTTATTCAATCATCGTTGTTTCATCCAATCTTCGTCGTAAAACAACTGTAGCCTGCTTTTTCTAAAGAACTAATTATATTATATTTAGGTGTGTCTTTGTCGTATAATAATATTACACTTCCGCCTCCACCGCCGCCAGTTAACTTTCCGCCTAAAGCGCCGTTATTAATCGCTATATTTAATATTCCTTTGACTTCAGGTGTTGAAACTCCAATTTCCTCTAACAATTTTTGGTTTTGAAGCATTAATCTTCCTAATTCAACGACTGCACCAGTCTGCATTGCATACTTTGCATCATCAATTATTGTGTTTACTTCTTTAATCATCTGCGCAAACTTTTCTTCATGCCTTTCTTTGAAAGCATTTACCTTTTCAACCATTTCTTTTGTGCTTGAACTTTTATCAGTATAAACAACAATAAGATTTATCTTATCTTTTAAAACAATTTTTTGGATATTAACCCCTTCCATGCCAGCTCGCTTATCTTTTCTAAACTGGATAATGCCTCCAAAACAACATACAGTATTATCTATACCGCTTGATGTTCCATGAAAAGCTGTTTCTCCCACATATGCAAGTTCGTTTACTTTATTATCAGTTAATCCTAAATTGAATCTTTTATTCAGCTCTCGGGCAAATGCAACGCAGAAAGAAGCGCTTGAACCTAAACCGCTGCCTTTTATGTTTGAAGTTACATTAATTTTCATATTCTTTTTTATGTTAAACTCATTGAGCATTATTAAAGCAGCATTATGTAATGTTCCCCCTTCCTTAACTTTTTCTTTATTGTAAAGAATATTTACATTAGAATAATCAGAAGCTGCGCCCCAATCATCTTTGTCTATAATCTCAACAGTAGCAAAACATTCATTTATGCTTGAAGCAATTGCATAACTGCCATGAACAACAAAGTGTTCCCCGAATAAGATTACTTTTGCTGGTGATTTGGCCATATACATCAGGGTTATTTTGAGATTTATAAAGATATCTTAACTTTTGTAGATATGTTGTAAAAATCAGGTTTAACAAACTTTCAACAGAAAAATATATTAACTAATAAATGTAATGGAAAGAAAGATGAAAAAAGAAGGATTATTTAAAAAAAAGAAAGGAATAAGTGTTTTTAGTATATCTTTGATACTATTTATTTTAATGTTGTTTTTGCTTGTTTTTGTGTTATTTGGCTGCGCCAAAGAGATAAAAAATTCTGAGAATATACAAAATATAGAATTGAACCAAGAATATGTGTTATTAAAGGATTCAAAGCAAAACATTGATACAATACTTGCGAAGGAATCAATGCCGCAAACACTGGAAGAATTAGTCAATGCCTTTAAAACATATATGATATTTGACAAAGAATATTATAATATAAAAGAAAAAAGCAAAAACTTTCTTCTTATCAATCAGACATCGCCTTCAAAAAAAGGTGTTTTACTGATTCATGGCTTAGGCGCCTCACCGAATGAAATGCGTGAATTAGGCAATTTTTTGTATGAAAATGGATTCACTGTCTTGGGTGTAAGGCTAAACGGACATGGAGATGGTTTTGAATATTTAGAAAGCAGCAATTGGCAGAATTGGTATCAAGATGTTGAATATTCTTACACTGTTCTTGAACATTTAAGCGATGAGATTTATGTTGTAGGTATTTCAACAGGTGCAACATTAGGATTAATGCTGGCAGAAAATAAAGAATTTAAAGGCCTTGTGACAATAGCTCCTGCGATTATAATGAAAGACTGGAAACTTAATTTTATTTCATTAATCAAATATTTTGTTAAATCCCAGAAAAGAACACTTTCAGAGGAAGAGAAAGAAACTTACAACGAATTCTTACCTACAAAAACACTGGAGCAATTAATGAAATTAATAAAAATTGACAAAACCAGCCTAAACAAAGTAAACGAGCCAATATTAATCATACAGGCAACAAATGACCCAAGAGTAAAAAAAGAAAGCGCAGAATATGTTTATGAGCATATTGGCACAGAAAAAGACAAAAAACAAATAACATGGATTGAATCTGATAAACACGTTATTCTAACAGGGGAGACAAAGGATGAAGTGTTTAGGGATGTTTTAGGGTTTCTCACTACTGATAATTGAAGTTTATGCTTTGCGAGGATTATTTTTGTTGGATTATTTAGTTTTAGGGGATTAACTTTTTAAATTCTACTTATTATTACTTATTTTATGAACAAATTCCAAAAGGAAATAATATATTTATTAAATAAACATGGCATAAAAGAATCAATACTTGAAACACCAAAAAGTTCAGATTTTGGTGATTATGCGTTTCCATGCTTTACTTTATCTAAAGAGTTTAAGAAAGACCCTAAACAGATTGCTAATGAATTAAGCAATAAGATTAAGCCAACAAAACTTATTGAGAAAATTCATGCAGTTGGACCCTATCTTAATTTTTTTATAAATAAAACCGAATATTCAAAAGATGTTTTAACAGAAGTATTCAAGAAAAAACATAAATTTGGCATGTCTATATCCACCACACCCAACTCATCTGCAAGAAACCAAAAAAAAAGGATAATGGTGGAATTCTGCTCTCCAAACACAAACAAGCCTCTGCATCTTGGCCACGTCAGAAATTGTGTGATTGGCGAGGCAGTTTCAAACATTTTAAAATTTCAGAACATCAAAGTCATTAAATCAAATCTTGTAAATGACAGAGGCATCCATATTTGCAAATCAATGCTGGCTTACCAAAAATGGGGCAACAATAAACTGCCTGATATAAAGCCGGATTTTTTTGTTGGAACCTATTATGTAATGTTCTCGCAGAAAGCAGAGGAAGAGAAGAAGAGCGGAAAAGACATATTAGAGAAAGAAGCGCAGTTAATGCTCCAGAAATGGGAACAGGGCGACAAAAAGATTATTTCATTATGGAAGCGAATGAATTCATGGGTTTATGAAGGTTTCAATGAAACCTATAAAAGCTTAGGCGCTGAGTTTGACAGGTTTTTTTATGAAAGCAAAATATACAAAGAAGGCAAAGAAATTATTTTGAATGGATTAAAAGAAGATGTCTTTTCCAAGGATGAAACCGGCGCAATAATAGCTAACCTTGAGAAAGAAAAGCTCGGAAAAAAAGTGTTGGTTAGAGCAGACGGCACCACGATTTATATAACGCAGGATATTTATCTGGCAAAATTAAAGTTTGAAGAATACAAGTTAGATGAATCAATTTATGTTGTTGGTTCTGAGCAAAACCTGCATTTCCAAATACTTTTCAAGATTTTAGAAAAGTTAGGGTATAAATGGGCAAAGAATTGCAGGCATTTAAGTTACGGAATGGTTTATCTGCCTGAAGGAAAAATGAAATCAAGAGAAGGTAAGGTTATAGATGCAGACGATCTTGTCAAAGAAGTTATAGAGCTTGCAAGGTTTGAGATAAAAGAAAGGCACAAAGATTTGAATAACAAGGAAGTCGAAAAACGAGCAAGAGCAATTGGTTTAAGTGCATTGAAATTCTATCTTTTAAAAACAGATTTCGCAAAGGATATTCATTATGATCCAAAAGAAAGCATAAGTTTTGAAGGCGAAACAGGGCCTTATGTCCAATACACTTACGCAAGGTTATCAAGCGTGTTAAGAAAACTCGACGAGAAATTAGACAAAAAACTTTTTGGAAAAACAAAGTTTAATGTGTATGATGAAAAAGAAAAAGAAATCATCAGAATGCTTGGTGAATTCCCTGAGATTGCAAGAGATGCATCTGCCCAATTAAAACCATCAATTATTACAAGATATCTTCTTGATTTATGCCAGAAAACCAATGAGTTTTATCACGCAAATCCAATACTCGCTGCGCCAGAAGAATTATTGAGAGCAAGAATTATATTAGTGCATTGCGCAAGGCAGGTTATTGGAACAGGATTAAATCTATTGGGAATTGAAGCGATTGAAGAGATGTAGATAAGAAATACGATGAACATCATATCTGCTTTTTATCCAAACAAATTTAAACACAGAGATTATTCTATTCATAAATGAAGCTAGAAACTTACAAACAATTAATCCCTGAAAAACTTTACAGTTTATTAGAAAGCAGAGGATTTAATGAATTAAGGCCTTCTCAGATTAAATCAATCAAGGCAGGACTTTTTAAAGATAAAAATTTGGTAGTCTGCACGCCGACTGGTTCTGGCAAAACATTGGTGGCAGAGCTGGCAATTCTGAATTCGCTCTACAAAAATATAGGCAAAGCCATTTATATTGTGCCTTTGAAAGCCCTTGCTTCAGAGAAATACAAAGAATTCAAAGAAAGATATAAGGAATTCAAGATTGCTTTATCTATTGGTGATATTGATGCACCTGAACTTTACTTGAAAGAGTATGATATAATTATTTGTACTGCTGAAAAGCTTGATTCATTATTAAGGCATCACGCTCCGTGGCTGAAGGATGTTAAAACAGTAGTTGTAGACGAGGTTCATCTTATTAATGATGTTGAAAGAGGCCCAACACTGGAAGTATTAATAACCATTCTAAAAACATTGCTCAAAGATATTCAGATTATTGCTCTAAGCGCTACGATTGGCAATCCAAAAGATTTAGCAGATTGGTTAAATGCAGAGTTAATTATTGACAAATGGAGGCCAGTTAAATTAGAGCAGGGTGTTTTTCTGAATGGAGAGATTGAGTTTGTGGAATGAGGTTATTATTCTGTTTGTTTGATTTGTTCGTTGATTAATTATTTGTGTAAAGTTGATTAATTCGTTTATATTCGTTTAGTTCCTGGGCGAAGCCACACGTCTCATGATTATTTTTAGTTTAGGTTTTCTATACTACTATTTTAAAAAAATTAATTCTTCATGAGACGGTGGACTTCGTCCTTAGTACGAGTTGTGAGCGGTAAACAAGATTCTGAGCGGAAGAAAAATATATTAAAAAACAAAACATCTGCTAAACAAATACAATTCATCTTATTGTTGGAAAAGTTTATATAATTATACATTTTATGCTTAATTTATGATATTAACTCAAAAAGAAATCCTAAAGGAAATATCAAAAGGAAGAGTAAAGATAGAACCATTTGATAAGTCTTTAATTGGACCTGCTTCTATTGACTTAACTTTAAGCAATAAGATAAGAATATTTAATAATGAAGGACATGCTTTGGTAAATGAAGATGTAGACTACACAAAAATAACGAAAATTATTGATATCAATGAAGGCTACATTCTAAAACCGCAGGAGCTTGTTTTAGGTATAACAAAAGAGAAAATAACATTACCAGACAACATCTGCGGCTGGCTTAATTCAAGGTCAAGATTTGCAAGAATTGGATTAATGAGTCATATAAGCGCGCCATTTATCTGTCCTGGTGTTTCCAATCATCAAATTTTAGAGATATTCAATGCTTCCCAGCATAAAATTAAATTAATGCCTGATGTGAAGATTTGCCAGCTTGTTCTGCAATATTGTAAAGGGAATGCAAGGTATGAAGGTGTTTTTAAGGATCAGATGCTGTGATTTTAATTTGATTTGAAATTTCTTTTTTTTAGTTCCTGGGCGCAGCCACACGTCTCATGATAATATTTTTTAGTTTATTTCTACACATTTGCCAATTAATAAAACTCTTCGTAAAAACTTTAAGAAAATCATGAGACGGTGGACTTCGTCCCTAGAACGGATTGTGAGCTAACGAGTTGAGAACGGAAAAATACTAAGAAACAGAACTTCAGATAAACAAAAATAAAAGAAAATAAAAAAACAGATTGTTTTAATTTATTTCTGGAATACTTCTCCAAACACAGTCATTCCTGTTATCAATACAATTGCCTGCACTAATGCCATTATAACCAAAGGCAAAACAACTGTGACTGCAAGCAGTCCTGAAATAATCCCTGCAACAATACCAACTACTATTGCATAAACAACCAAGCCAATCCATGCTACAAAATAATCTCCAGTAAATACTTTCTTAAATATTCCGCTGAAATTAAATGCACTTGCAAATGAGTCTTCTTTCAAGAAGAACATTAATGCAGCAGGAAGAAGGTATATTGCAACTAATCCTAATAGCGCCGCAACAATTCCAATACCAACTGACTGAAACATTATTGTGGGGTCAAAATTACCAACCGCCATCATACTAAATAAAGAACTGCCAATACCTACAAAAGCAACAATCATTGCTGGCAGCATGAAAATAATGCTGATAATTGCACCAAGCAATCCTTTCAAAAATAGACCGCCCCAGTCTTCCCATTCAGGCAAAGAAAACTTCTTTTTCATGGAACTTTCTGCCATCTTAAAACCATATCCTGTTGCAAAGAAACTAGTCACAATATTAACAACAGGTATAACATACATTAGCCCAAGTATTCCAAGTTTTTTATAATCTTGGAATGGCATTTTAACTGCTCTTCCCCAATCTACCATAAATATCACCTTTTTTTTATTATCTATTTTTATTTTCTATCAGAGTATACCCACTCTTTTATTATTACTGAAACATATCCTATATAAATGTTTCTCAAAAAACTTTATAAACCACCTTATTTACAATAAAATTATGATGGAAGAACCAATTCATAAATCAGAAGATAATCATAACCCAGAAAATAAAATCAAGTTAAACTATAAATCACTAGGGCTTAGAGTAGGTCTAGAAATTCATCAGCAATTAGAAGGCGAGAAACTATTCTGCGGATGTCCAACTGAAATAATAGACACAGAGCCAGACCTAAAAATAAAAAGAAGATTAAGAGCATCTGCTGGAGAAACAGGGGAGATAGATGAAGCTGCTAAACAAGAGCAGTTAAAAGAAAAGCATTTTGTTTATCATTTCTATAAAAAAGCTAATTGTCTTGTTGAGCTGGATGAAGAGCCTCCTCACAACGTCAACAAAGAGGCAATGGAAATCACTTTAATCATCGCCAAATTATTAAATGCCAAACCTGTTGACGAGATTCAGTTCATGAGAAAAACAGTTGTCGACGGCTCAAATGTTTCTGGATTCCAGAGAACTGCATTGGCTGCAATGGATGGGCTCATCACGACAAACGAAGGCAAAATAGGCATTCCAACTATTTGTGTCGAGGAGGAATCAGCAAAGATAGTGCAGAAAACTCATGAATTTGATGTGTATAATTTATCCAGATTGGGCATTCCGTTGATAGAAATTGCAACTTCTCCTGATATTCATTCTCCCAAGCAGGCAAAAGAATGCGCAGAAAAATTAGGAATGATATTGAGGTCAACAGGAAAAGTAAAAAGAGGTATTGGAACTATAAGGCAGGATATTAACATTTCTATTGCAGGTGGGAGCAGAGTTGAAATAAAAGGTGCACAAGAATTGAAATTAATACCAACATTGGTTGAATATGAATGCTTAAGGCAGCAAAAAATAATTGCGCTTAAAGAAAAATTAAAATGCAAAGAATGCGAAGAGTTAGAATTTCTTATTCCACAGATTCCACAGAAAAATAAAGCAGGAGCAGTGCATTATCCTATCGCATTAGATGATATTTTCAAAAATACTTTTTGCAATTTTATAAAAAAAGCTATTGACTCAAAGCCAAAAACATGTAGAGACAAAGGCTCAAAGGAATATTTTGAAGGAAATGTAATATGGGGCTTTAAATTAACAGGATTAAAAGGCATTTTGGGAACAGAATTGGAGCCGAATAAACGCATAGGAACAGAACTTTCTGAATTTGCAAAGGTCAATGCCGGAATCACAGGCATAATTCATTCTGACGAGCATTTAGAAAAGTATAGTTTTACAAATGATGAGATTACTGCAGTAAGAAGAAGACTAGAGCTTGCTCCAAAGGATTGTTTTGTGATAATTGTTGCAGATTATAAAAGATGCGAGAAGGCATATTATGCAATACTAAAAAGACTGGCTCAGTTAAATAATGGTGTCCAAAGCGAAGTCAGAGCAGCTAATCCTGACGGCACAACTACTTTTATGAGACCTATACCAAGCGCAGCAAGAATGTATCCTGAAACAGATGTTCCACCTTTTTTGGCTGCAAAAGAATATTTTGGAAGATTAAAAACACCTGAGCTTATTGAAGAAAAGGTTTCAAGAATACAAGACTACGGATTAAGCAAAGACTTAGCAGACCTTCTTGTAAAAAAACATAAGCTTGAATTGTTTGAAACATTTGTTTGTAAATTTAAGAATCTTAAGCCGAGCTTTATTGCTGAAATTATACTGCCTAAATTATTAGAAGCAAAAAGAACACATAATCTTTCAGACGACGAGATAAACAGAATTGATGATATTAAATTAGAAGAAGTCTTGGAAAGATTAGACAATGGAGAGATTAACAAACAGGCAATTGAAGAAATATTTGTCAGTATCGCAAAAACAGGGAAAGTTGATTTTATAAAATTCAAGACAATTAACACCACATCATCTGCAAATGACATTGAAAAAGAAATAAAACAAATTGTAGAGAAGAACAAAGAGCTTGCATTTGGGGCAGTGATGGGTATAATTATGAATAAATACAGAGGCAAGGTTGACGGCAAATTAATAAGCGAGATTTTAAGAAAATATATATAGAAGCTGAGATATTAATAAATGAGATAAGTAAACTTCCCAATCGCAGCAGAGCTGCGGGGCTTTATTTTGTCAACGCTTCAGATGGGAAGTTTACTCTTAAAAATGGGTCACAGCAGAGCTGTGGGGTTTATAACCCATTTTTTTTGAATCAAAAAAACAGTAAAAAGGTGTTCCAAATTACAAATATTAAACAAGCGATGACCGAAGATTATAAAAAAGTAAGCGGTCTTTATCATAAAAGAAAATCACCTAGAAATCTATTCTTATTGAACACAATATTTTTAGTGCTGTTAATTGCCGCTGTTTTATTGCCGATAGAATGGCATTATACTGTTATTGTGTGTTTTGTGCTACTTATTCTTTATGGGTTCTTTAGATTATGGGGATTGAATTAGGATTTGTTTATTTAGTGTACGTAAAGAATCCCCAGCACTTTAGTGCTGGGTCTCGCTATTTTCTCAGAAAAATTTAAGATGCGGCTTCGCCGCAGTATAAACTGCGAA
>JAGVYH010000077.1 GCA_018303325.1 Candidatus Woesearchaeota archaeon | reverse complement strand
TGCAGGCGCAGCATTAGCCATGTTAACTGTTGCACTGCTTGATGAAGACATCAAAAAAATAGACGAAACTGTAACTATTACAGGAACAATTAATACAGGTGGTATCATAGGAAGTGTTGGTGGCATTAAAGAAAAGATTGAGGCTGCCTCAACAAATAACATTACAAAAGTTATGATACCTAAAGGAAGCTCTTTTACATTTAAATTAAACGAGACTAAGATTAATCAGACTATTAGTATTATCAACGAGTCTATACCTTTTGCAGTTAATGGAACAATTAACAAAACAATATCAAAAGAAAACATCTCTGACAAAATAGACCTTGTTGAGTATGGCAGACAGAAGAATATTAATGTCATAGAAGTTTTTACATTGGCAGATGCAATGATAGAGTTTACTGGCAAAAGTTATGAAACACCACAGGGAGATATTAATCTTGTTGATTTCTATGCTTCTACTATGAAATTTATTGCTGAAAATATATGCAACAGAACCACAGAGCTCCACGAAAGATTAAACAAAAGCCTAATTGAAAAAGATGGCATATTTGATGAAGATGAACTTGCTAACAATACATTGTATAGTGGTTTGTATAACCGAACATTGGAATTAATGAATCTTTCACTTGCTTCTTTAACAAATAATGAATTTTACTCTGCAGCATCATATTGTTTTGGCGCGAATATTAACTTGGATTATCTTATACTTATTAATGCGAATATTTCTGCGCCACAAAAATCAGATAAGCTTGACGAGCTTCTTACTGCAATTAATAATTCTAACCAAATATTAGATAATATGAGCCTTGCTTCGCTGAATGATCTGCAAACATATATGATTGTCAAAGAGCGATTGGTTGAAGCCTATGATAACTGGAAGAAAGCCGCAGAGTTTATGAATAAAAACCAGACAGATGTTGAGTATGAGATTGCTTACACCACTGAGCGCCTTTACAGCGCGTATTCATGGAGTTATTTTTTTAATACTTCAAAAGAACAAATAATTATTGATGAACAGGCATTGCAGGATTCATGCAAAATGACATTGAGTGAAGCGCAGGAAAGATTAGAATATTTTAAGATTCTTTATCCTTATCCTTTCCCTTTCCTTGAAACAACTACTACAGAACTTCAAAGGGCATATGAACAGTTAAATGCAAACAATTTTAAGATGTGTTTGCTGCATGCCTCAAAAGCAAAATCAGAGATTGATGCTGTGCTAAGCACAGTTAATCTCGAAGATGAGCAATTAGAAGAGCTTTTGAATGTAAAACTAGAGTTAGTTAAACAAGTGATTCTTAAACAGCAAATGAATGGCTTGTTTCCTATTGAAGGTTACAGCTATTATGAATATGCAAAAGCATTATCTAAAACAGACAAAATTTCAGGGTTAATATACTCACAATATGCTTTAGAATTTAGTAATCTTGATCTTTATTTTAATATTGTAGAAGAAAAGACAAGTTTAGAAAAGGTGATATATTTTATAGAAGATGGTTATTTTAATAAGAAACTTAACAAGAAAACAGGAACATCAACAGATATATACAGAAAAAACCATAACCAGACCAATGATTAAATCAATAACTAAACCAAATCCAAAGAATTCTAAGAAAAAGTGAAATTTTAATGAAAAGAAATTCCTACAGCTTTGCTGTAATTTTGAGTTTCAAAATCTAGCCAATACCTTATCTTTTAGCGGACTTTTCGCATTTCTGGCCTAACATACTTTAAAATTTCGAAACTATATTTTTCTTTTAAAATAATGCATGCATTCTCAAATTTTGCTGGAGAATTTTCAGAAACAAGTTCATAACTTTCTTCATTACCTGTATGTAAAATTAATTTTCGCGGAATATCTATGATTACTTCATGTGGAACTCCATCGATTAATCCTGCACAATATTCATATGGAAGTAACAATCTTGATGTTGATTCAAACCAATTAGTACATTCAACTAATGTTTGGTTTTTAGCTTTTTTAGCTGAATCTAAGAATTCTACTAATTTTGGAATCATTTCATAAACTCGATGACCATCATGTGTAGTTGAGGCATATAATGTTTTTTCACCAAGTCTCAATTCCAAATTTCCTATTGTAGCCATTTTTGGTATCCTTCAAAATATTGTTTAAATGTATGTTATTTAAATGATTAGAAAAACCCAAGCAAACTCCCCGAAGGAAGTTTGCTAGGGAAAGAGGTGTTAAGAGTATAAACCCACACAAACATCCCGAAGGATGTTTGCGCGGGAAAAAGAGGTGATTATGAACTTTTTAATTTTAATAATATTTTCTAAGCGTTTTTTAGTAATTAAAGGACGAATTTCTCCTTTTTTAGCTTAAAAAAGGCGTAATTGACCCCCAACTAACGTTTACGCACCATCATCACTTTTTTTTGTTTTTACTATATAGTAGGTATGCTACTATATAAATCTTTCGGTTTTGTATACACTTAGGAGTGGTGTTAACCAATTTGGGGGTGATTGTATGTGTGTTTTGATGTGTGCTATGCCTGAAATTGATATCCTAGATGTTGTGTAATATCAATTATATACATAGCACATTTCCCGCGCTAATATACTTATGAACCAGAATATTTAATAAGGTTGTGGAACTTAAGTATAGAAGTGAGATATGTATTATAGGTAAACTATGGCTCATCCTATGGATGAAACTGTAGACTTCCTGATCACTTTGTCTGGGACAATATACTTCAACAACAAAACAATCCATCCATTTTGTTTGTTGTTGTAGTCTATTGTCCCACATGACTAACTTCAATTAATTTTGTGTGGGACAATACATATAAATTCATACAAACCTAACCTAAATAATGGTTGAAAAAACTATGAAATCTGAAAAAACCCCAAAAACTTGCAAAAAATGCAGCAAACCTATTAATGAACTAGAGTTTTGCGATAATTGTTTTATTGATGTAGTTTTCAAACGAATAAGAAAGTTTTTGAGATCAAAAGCTTATATCTCCAAAGGTGATTCTATTTTAGTGATAGATGAATTAACTAGGAAAGTCCTGCCTGAAATCATAAATCTACCAATCAATGTTAAGTTTAAAGCAGTTCATTTTAAAGGCCTAAACATAGCGGCGGACTTTAAGATTAGTATTAATTTTGTTAAAGTCCGCGAATATAGTCATGGTTACTCATATCCTACTATTAATGTCCGTGACTATACAAAGGAAACAAGAAAATTAATAGAAACCTCAAAAGCTTCAAATCAGAAAATTATAATTCCTTTATGTTTGGATGACATTGAAAAAGAGTATTTAGCACATATCTTTTCTGGAAAACCAACTGAATTCAGGTTTAAATTAGATGACTCTATTATTCCATTATTTATTTCATTAACAAAAGAAGAATTATCAAGGCTTGCCAAATTATATCATATTAAATTTGTTTATTTTAATGAGCCAATAAACAATTTTTTAGATAAACTTGAGCAGGAATTCCTTGGAACTAAGTTTAATATAAAGAAATCTATTTTCTAATCAACAAGCAAAAACTTTATAAACTTTATTCGCATGAAAAAGAAGTTATGAGTATAATGATGCCAGTAGGTGCGCAACCGCAGATGATTCTATTTAAAGGTATCTTTGATTTTGATGAATTATACAAGGCACTGCATGACTGGTTTATTTTTAGAAGCTACACTTTTCATGAATCTAAATATAAACTAAAGTCAAAGGATACAGGAAAAGAAAAAGAGATTATTTGGACAGCATGGAGAAAGGAAACTGATTTTGTCAAAAACTGGTTTGATATTTATATTCAAGTATGGAATATTGAACCTGTGGAAGTAATAAAAGACGGTGAAAAAAAGATTCTGACTAAAGGCAGGCTTTATGTACGTGTAATTGGAAGAATTGAATGTGATTATGACAACCGTTTTGAATATTCTAACTTTAAACAGAAATTAAGGCAGTTCCTTATCAACTTCGTTATCAAAGGCAAAATAGACAGCATGTGGGGCGATAAAGTCCAATTTATGCAATACAAGGTTTTAGATGTAGTCAAACAGACATTAGATATGCAGATAAAAGGGAACGAACACTTTGATGTATGGTAAGGAATGAAATAAAAAAAATGGCAACAATCTGCAACCTGAAGGTTGCAATATTCATTGTTGCCATTTTTAAATTTGGAAAAGACTTCATCTGTGACCTGAATGCTCAGAAATCAAAGATTTCTGGCATATTAGAAATGCTTTAGCATTTCAAATAGGTCACAGTATTCGCTTTTCCAAATAAAAACAAGATAGAATAAATATATAAATTTGAAGATAATAAAATTAAAATGTTATATTAAATTAATAATTAATCAATAAATTAAATAATAATTAATAAAAAAGAGGAAAAATGGCTGAAAGAAAAATTGTTGTTGACACTTTAAGGCTTAATTATCAAGGGCTATTTAATCTTAATGAAATGTATATGATGATAGATAAATGGCTCAGAGAAAAGGGCTATGATAAATTTGAAAGGAAAAACTTTGAGCACGTCTATAAAGATGGCAGACAGGTCGAGGTTGAGATTGAGCCGTGGAAAAAGTTTACAGACTATGCAAAGTGTTCAATAAAACTGAATATGCTCTGCACAGAAGTCAAAGATGTAGTCGTTAAAATCGACGGAAAAAATGTCAAAATGAACCAAGGCAAAGTCCTGATGACTTTCATGGGTTTCCTTGAAACAGATTATGAGCATCGTTGGGAGCAAAAGGCAATATTATATTTCTTGAGAACAATATTCGATTTGTGGGTCTATAAAATTAACACAGACAAATTTGAAGCATTTGTTGCTGAAGATACCAATCATTAGTTAAAAAGAGACAAGATGAGACAAGCTGTTTAGAAAACAAATGTGTCAAAAACCACCCATCAGAGATGGGTGGCATGTTTGATTTAGTTGAACAACAGTAAGTGGTTTTTGATACTCAGAATTCCACTTAACCACCAATCATAGATTGGTGGAATTCTGTTGTTTAAAAATGATATGAATAATTAAAATAAAAATAATTAAAAGAAAAAATAATGTGGTAAAAATGAGTTCGAAAAAAACAATAATTATTGCTTCTGCAGTCATTTGTCTGCTGTTATTAACAATATTATATATGGATTATAAAATAAGAAATCTGGAAGGAAAATCGCCAGCAGAATATAAAATAAGAAATCTGGAAGGAAAATCGCCAGCAGAAACTCAAACAACAGAAACAAAAGGCGATGAAATAGAAATAGACCTTACACAGACAGAAACAGCTGAAAATAAAACTACTGAAACAGCGGGAGAGACAGCAGCACAAACCAAAGCTAATGAAACAAAAACAGAAACAACTAAATTAATTGAGCTTGGTACGCTGAATATAATATCATATCCAGACGGCGCTGCTTTATACCTTAATGACAAAGCAATAGGAAAAGCGCCATATATTAATTATAGTGTTCCTGTCGGCAATTATAGCGTTAAAGTCATGAAAGCAGGTTATGGCGATTACTGCACCAAAGCTTATATTTTCAAAGGAACGATTGAGAAAATAACTGCATTGCTTTCAAATAAATCAATTGGATGTAGCGGCAGTTCTTCAAGCTCAAGCGATGATGAAACAACTGACGAAGATGAAGTAGCAGCAGATGAAGAAACTACTACTACGGGTAAGACTAAATTTATTACAATACCAAGCGCTGCTGAAGTGAAAATAAATGGCGTTACTAAAGGCACAACCCCAATAACGCTTACACTTGTAGAAGGTCCAGATCAATTATTAAAAATATCTAAATCAGGATATAAGCTGTACAGTGTCTTTTTTAGCGTTGATTCAAGCGGACAGATTACAAGCATCCAAACTGACTCAGAACAAGGAGGAAACAGCACAAAAGAAGATGACTGGTTTTTAGTTTTTTCCACTCACAACCCGTTTGTGGGACGCAGTCAATGGTTTCATGAATGATAATAACTGTTTGTCGTAAGTCGTTTGTCGTTAGTCGTAAACGGAAAAACGGAAAAAACAGCTGACGACAAACGACCTACGACTAATGACTTACTAATTTATCTTAGTGAACGAGTTGGACATGCCAGGAACGAAACGAATACTAAACAACTCACACCATAAAATAACAAATCACCGGCAATAATAAACAGCCCATAAGATGATTCTTTCCAACACCCAGCTTTGTTGCTAAAACTCCAATAGAAGTTGCAGTAACAAGAATACTTAATCCTAAAACACCGTCAAAATAAATAGTAAGGATAATGATAAACATCATAATTATTGCAACAAGCACAGTATAATTCACTTTTGTGATAAGATTGCTGAATATCTTTGATATTTTCAATGAAAGTATTGTTGCAATGCCGCCAGCAATTAATAATTATCGCGCCGTTTCTTGCCTTACCTAAAACATAGATTGCACCGATACTTGTCAGCATATTGACTGTATTAATGCCGCCAACCATTATAAGAAAACCTTTGTCGCCGATATCGCCAATTATTTTACTAAATGAACCTATTATCTGCTGGCCGAGTATTGCTGCCTGAGAGCTTCCAAATCCTGGCAAAAAACCTGCCAAGGTTGCAACAAATGTTCCTGCAAATGTTGAGGTTATTAGAACAGGTTTTTCTATATCTAATTCCTGCGCTGGATTTTGTTCTGGTATGTTTGTCTTGTCCATAAGGCTGGTGAGAAGAATGCTTAATCCAAATAATCCTGAAAGCAATGAAAAAAGCGGCTGATTAAGCGTTGGTATATTTAGAACAACCAATCCAAAAACACCAGCCATTGTGAACATAAGCAATGCTTTCAATATCTTTTCCAGCTTTTTCTCGCGCAGAATCATAAACATCATTAAAATAATAAGAATGTAGCCTATATAATCTTCAATTATATGATAAAAAGAGCGCATGAATTTTAATGTCAATGGAAAAAATAAAAGACTTAATAATAAACAGCCAAAACTGCCAATTATTGTAAGTTTAACTGCATTATGCCCTTCTCCTGCCAGCAGCATTCTATGTCCCGGTAAAACATTTAGAACTTGCGATTCATCTGGCGCGCCAAGATAAATGCCTGGCAATGCGTCTAAAAACGTGTGGGTTATTGCCATTGTTATAATATAAACACCAAGAGAAATAGGAGAAAAGAAGGTTAAAAGAAATGGTGAGAAACTTACAACAAGCACACTGACTAAATTAATATGAATGCCTGGTGTAAGGCCTGTGAAAATCCCTGTGGCAATACCTAATACTGTTGCTAAAATAATTTCTAGGAACATAACTTAATATTAAGACATACACCTTAATAAATTTGTCGACGAGAAAAGCGGAAGATTTGCGGTTTATATCAGAAGGTTTGCGATTGAATACGGAAGGTTTACGATTGAATACGGAAGGTTTGCGGTTTATATCAGAAGATTTGCGGAAAAAGGCGGAAAGGTTTCGGTCTCTTTTTTGCTCATACTTTTATTCAAAGAACATAACAATTTTTGGATGAAGCTTTTCTTCTTTTGAAATGGTTTAACTATTCTCTTCTTTACAGCTCCTTCTCTTCTGCCTGTTCCATCTGTATTAATCTTTCTGCAATCTGTATCGCCTTAACAATATACGTTTCAATCTGCGCAGGGTTTGCTTTTGAAACAAGCATTTCTTCAGATGCGAGAATAAGTTTTTCTATTAATAATGTTAGTTTGCCTTCTTCGCCAATTTCTGCTTTAAGTTTTTCGCTGTTTGGCAGTCCTTCAAGGTGTTCTTTGAAATCTTGCTTTTCTTTTCTCTCAAGCTGTTCTAAATGAACTAAATTATTTCTTACAAGCTGAAGATCTTTCAGGAGGTCATCTATTTCTTTGACGCCGTGCTCATGCAGATCTCTTTGAACCTTTCTAAGCAAAACTATTAACTGCTGCTCGTCATTGATTTCTGCTTCTTCTTCTGCTTTTTCCCTTCTTTCTGCACTTCTCACTTCCAGCAATCTTTGCCTAGTTACTCTCTCCCTTGCTTTAATTAATATACTGTCATCGCCTTTAAGCACAGGAACCAAATGATAAAATATTTCCCATAATAACAATAGTATTCCAAGTATCTGAATGTAACCTAAAATATTCAATATTGTCATTTGCGCTAAATCTTGAACCATTTGTTCACCATTTGTTTAATTTTAAATTAAATATTAATTAATACTTGTTTGGTCTGTTTGTTTTTAATCATTTTTAATTTTGAATCTTTATCATTTACTTTTGTTCTTATCATCCTGCTGCGATCATATATGCCAATGAGCCGCTTACAATGATTATCACTGCTAAGATTATTATCCTTAATACTATATTTAATGTTGAAGTTGGGGGAAATTTATTGTGGAGCCAATAAAGGCCATAAAACACTATGCAAATTAAAAATACAGATACAACTGTAGAATATATGCTGATTATTGAAATAAGAATCGCTTTAGGTATTCCAATTGTTCCTAAAAGTGCGAGGACAATACTTGAGATAACTGCTGTTTTATTATCAATCCTTCCGCTTAATGCTGTTGATATTCCTGCATAAAACAATCTCGCAATGAAAATAAAAATCAGGAACCTGACAAATGCAACAGTGGCATTTTCACCAAAACCAGTCAGCCATTCAAAACCAAAGAATTGCGTGATTAAATTTACTATCATCACAATTGCATCTCCTGGTCCAGGAACTGCTGCAAAAACAGAAGGGATGATTAATTGAACACCTAATATTAAACTTAGACAAAATAAGCTCTTTTGAAATATGCTTTGTACTCTTTTTTCAGCCATAAATAGATTAGATTAATTTAGCTTTATATATTTTTATATATTTTAAGGTTTATGTTAGCATTTTTTTTATTTAGTTCCTGGCATGTCCAACCCGTTCACTAAAAAAGGTAAGAGGTAAGAAGGTTTGAAGGTAAGAAGGTAACTGATGTGCCATACACAGCAGAACCTTCAAACCATCATACCATTCTACCATCTTACTTTATTTTCTTTTCATGTGACGGTGGACTTCGTCTATAGAATGATTGAGAGCTAGAAATATGATTGAAAGCGCTTATACGGCTCTCCCCTATAGAATTCAGCAGCATCTTCTGGAGACGTTGTGTTAATAATTGTTTCTGTGCCAAATTCAAAACCTGCCCACGTGGATATTCTTGGCAAGAGCTCAATATGAAAATGAAAATTGCGCTCATTTCCTGTACCGCTGTGTAAATAGAAGTTGTAAGACGCATTCATCTCTTTCAGTTTTACTAAAACTTTTTTCAGCAGCTCGCATAAATCATAAATTTCATTATTATTTAATTCCTCTGCTTTCAAAATATGCCTTTTTGGAAAGAACCAAACCTCATAAGGCATCCTTGATGCATAAGGTGTGAAGCAGACAAACGTTTTGTTCTCAAACATTTTTCTGAAAGATGTTTTTTCTATATCCATTATTTTGCAGTATGGACATGAACCACTATGCTCAGCATACCTTTTTACTGCTTCTTCTTTTTGTTTTATTATCGTCGGAACTAAATTATAAGCAATTATCTGCGAATGGCTGTGCACAATGCTTGTTCCTGCATTTGGGCCGTGATTCTTGAATACAAGAACATATTTTACATCTGGTTTCTTCTCCATCTCTTTTATCCTGAAAATATATGTGTTAAACACATCTACTAATTCTTCAACAGATAAATCAGCTAATTGTTTATTGTGAAAAGGTGTTTCAACAATGATTTCATGCTCTCCAACACCGTCTGCAAACGTGAAGAAATCATTATCTGTTTTTATGGCTGCATTCCCGCTGCCAACAACCGCAAACTTGTTCGGGAAAACCCTTATCTGCCAATTATTTTTTTTTGTTAATCTGTATATCTCTTCAGGTGTTTCTTTTTCATGTCCTCGACAGAAAAAACATTCATTTGATATGCTCTTTTCTTCAGGAGGTTCTCTTTCATTATTATTTTCTTTATCATTATTTCTTTTAATATCATTTTTATTTTGATTATTATTATTATTACTATTGTCTTTACTATCATTGTCTTTATTATCCTCTTTAAACTGATGCGGCCTCTTGCTTCTATTCGAAGCAATTATAACATACCTGTCGAGGATATAATCTTTTCGTAGTTCTGTCATTTTATCACAGCATTAATTGTTTCATTATCATCCTTTTCTGGAGTAGTACTATTTGCAATAATATTATATGTTCCTGAAGCAACATAATCCTTTTCAACATAAACAAAGAAAGTTTTATTTCCAATTAAGTTAGTGGGTATTGTACTTATAAGATGATCTACCCCTGTATTAAATCCCCAGTTAAAGATATTAGGGTAAGGTGCGGTATTTCTTACAAAAAATCTAAATGCAGCGTAGTGAGAAGTATTAGTAAAAAGTAAAGAAAGGTTATATACCTCAACTTGTGTTGGTGCTGGCATGACAGTCAAGTTATTACTACATTTTTCAGTTCCATCTGATATACCATCGTTTGGTGTTACGCAGGTTTTCCAGACATTTCCACTAGTTAACTCCTGACTTACAGTAATATTTGGTTGATTGTTAAATAAAGTCTGAATCTGTGACGAAGACAAACTGCGATTATAGATACGAACTTCATCAATCTTTCCATTAAAGTATTCTGAACCACTAGAGCTATAACCTCCACTTCTGGAGCCATAAGTAGTTCCTAGCAATAGAGCAAGATTATTCGTAGAAGGAGTAATGAAAGTAGTAATATTGTTCTCTAAACTTCCATTGATATATACAGATAAATTATTATGATTGTAAGTAACCACTACCTGCTGCCAGTTAGGAGCAAAACTGGAAGTATTTGAACTAATTTCTTTTCCACCACTTGACCATTTAGCTATACGATTTGCAGTCACTCCGCTCGCTATAGTAAAGAAACCTCCTGCATATAATTCACCATTATACCTCGCAAAAGTATAAACATCTGAGTCTGTTTCTGAACTAAGCGCACTCCAGTTTGTGCCATTCCATTTAGCAGTATAATTTGCACTCATTCCACCCGCAGATATAAATTGTCCTCCAACATATAATTCACCATTGTAAACAGCTAGAGAATAAACACTGTAATCCATTCCTGAGCCAAGCCATTATAAACAGCTAAAGTGTAAACAGTATCGCTGATTCCAGAACTCACTGCACTCCAGTTTGTGCCATTCCATTTAGCAATTCGATTTGCGCTCACTCCACCTGCGGATGTAAATGCTCCTCCCGCGTACAATTCGCCATTATAAACGGATAGAGCACGAACAGAAGCACTTGTTCCTGAACCAAGTGCACTCCAATTTGTTCCGTTCCATTTAGCAGTTCGATTTGCACTTGTTCCTCCAGCGGTGATAAAGAAACCACCGGCATATAATTCATTATTATAAACGGCAAGAGTATAAACAGTCTCATCAACTCCTGAACCAACTGCACTCCAGTTTGTACCATTCCATTTAGCAATATGATTTGCACTCACTCCACCAGCAGATGTAAACGTCCCACCAACATATAATTCACCATTATAAACAGCTAGAGCAAGAACAGAATTATTCGCCATTATAAACTGATAGAGTAAGAACACTAGCATCCGTCCCAGAGCCTATCGCTGACCAGCTTTTAACGGTATTCGAATCCAGATAGAACTTTAATTTTCCATCAGATTTATCCAAATACATTTGATAATTCCCTTTATCTACTAAACCTTGATAATAATCAGCACTTCTATTAAACATTAGGTTTGGCTTAAACCATAATTCAATGGTAAAGTTAGAAGTCAAGTCCAGAACATTACTATTGGGAACAGAGATACTATCATTAATCCCATCAAAAGTATATGCCCCAAAGCCATCGTGACCTGTGTTTGGACTAAACACAACTCCTAAAGTAGTGCCATTATTTTTAAAAGGTGAGTAATCTTTGGTTTTATATGATTCATTTCCATCATCAGCTTCAATTGGCAGATTTAATAAAGCAATAGAGCTATCATTCATATACCAATTATAAATATATTTAAATGATGGATTATAATCATTCCATAAAACATTAACAATAAGATTATCAGTGGTGAAATTAAAGCCTGAAGAAGAGTTAAGAACAACTGAACTTGTACTTATCCATGAAGAACCCCATAAAGGATCAAGAACCCACTCACCTAAATGAAAACTCCATTTGATATTCGCTAATGGTGGTTTGATAGCTTCTCCTTTGATAATATACTTTTTTTCCTTTTTAAAAGTAAATGGTTGTGTGGATTTATTAAATTCTTTTGTGTAAACGCTGTTTACACCTTTTTCATGAGATGGGTTATAATAACTTTGAAGATTAAAAATAGTTTTTCCATTTATTGTTATAATCGCGGACTTAATTTGATTATTATTAAAAGTTAAATCTATTGGAAGGATAACAGTCTCTGTCGGATTAAATATTAATTCAAAGCTGCATCTTTCATTACATACATTAGTGTTGATTTTTTCTTCAAGTGTTCCAAATGGAGTATTATAAACTGTTTCGGCAGAAACTTGAAAAAGTATAACTATTAAAATTATAAATGCAATTATTGATGTTAATACTTGTTTATTTTTTACCATTTTGTTGAATCAATTAAACTTTTAACTTGATTAGTTATTTCATTTGAACTTAAGCTTTGATTTTTCCAGATAACTAACGTATTGTTGTATAAACTACTAATCCCTGTATAATACTCTCCTGTTGTATTATAATTAAAAGCCCAAGTTTGATTGCCTTGAATAACTACTTTGTCAAATGTGCCATTCATTTGGATATTGTTAAGGTAACGGACATAAATCTGTTGGTCAGTATAGATGATATAATCTGTAAGGACAGATGTGGTAATACCATTCTCAATTGCTATTCTTCCACTTGTTTCATCAGCTTCAGCATTATAAGTAGTGTATACATTATTACTCTCATTAAACTCATCAACATAATTATAAAAATCAGCAATAGCAATGTAATAGGTTTTATCACTAGTATTTGCATAACTTGTATTGAATATATAAGATTCTCCTGCTGGTAAATAAAAGACAGAGTTTTTTATAGCATAGGTACTATTATCAAATACGTCTATAAAAATATTAAAAGCTGGAATTAATCCTTTATTTGTAATATTGAATGTTAAATTGGTTTTTGCTAGTACACTATCCCATGCTACATTTAAATTAATTGTTAAGTCAGGTCTTTCTGGTGGCTCAAAGTCAGTATAAAAAGTATTATTAGTTACATGCATATCATATAAAATATCATCTGTGTTTCCATCTTTAGATAACTTTGTAAGTAATAGTTTATATGGGCCATCTATTCTTGTGATATAAATTTCTGAACCATTAATGTAAACTTCCAAATATTTTTCACCAACTGTAAGGTATGTCCCTTGTGTAAAATTTGCAATATAATTATCATATAAATCATAAAGTTCACCATAAATAATATATGTTCCTTCTTCCTTTATATTCATAGTGAAATTAAAGCCAAGATAATCAGAAAGATTATTATTGTTAGTATCCACAAAAAAGCTTGTCGAATTGATTATGTATGAAGTTTTAGCAAATGTTTCATAGTTATATTCTGCTGTTTTATATCCTGTGTTGATTACTTTTTGACTAATTATGACAGTACTGATGTTAAAAGAGCCGTTATAATGAGTACTTTTAAGTGTTTCATTATCAAAAAGAATACTTACATTTTGTAATCCTGATACTAGTGTTTTTTCTTCTGTCGCACTGATTGTAGAGCTATTATAAGCAAGGACTACAGTAATATTCAAGGTTTCAGCTTTTGATGAATTAACAGTTACATTTATTGAGAGATTTGTGTTGTCTATGTTTATATCTGTGATATTTGTTATGTTTGTACCTGTTTCATAAGGTTCATTGTATAACTGTGTTAATGAAACATTATTTCTGTATATTAAATTTCCACTTGCATCTAAAATTTTAACAGTATAGTTAAATTGTTTGTCATGGATTAAAGCTGTATCAAAATTCACATCAACTTTATTTATACCAACATTAACTGTTTTGTTAGTTGTGTTGATTAGTATACTGTTTGAATCATCTAACATCACTACAAATTTATAGGTAGATGCAACAATTTGTCCTGCATAGTATCATTAAAGTTTGTAACATTAATTGTGTAATTGTAATAAGAATAATCATAAGAGCTAATTAATTCATCAATTGTTAGAGCTGAGACTATTGAAATAGACAGAACAAACATTGTGATTAATAGTATTATTTTGATTTTGTTTAATTTCATTTTAATCACCATACATCTCTATCTGCCATGTGTCTCTGCCTGACTCAGCCAATTGTTCGCCAAATGAGTCCCATGTGCTCAAATCTGAATGCATGCCGTGGGATAGGACGACAGTGTTCATTCTACTATAAACCCCATCTTTGCACATTCTATGTTGTTGTGTTTGTATCATCTTATTAAAATATTACAGTCAAAAGATTAAATATAAATTTCATAATATAAACAAATAACCACATACTTAAAACCATTATAGCAGTGAAAATAAATGATGCTCCAAATAAATGGAAAATTTTAGATTTTGAAACTTTTTCATATTTTAAAATAATCAAAGGTTGCAAAATGAAAAAGAGGATTGTGCAAATTAGGATTATTATATTCATTTTAGCGGGTATATTTTCTGCAATAACAAAATAAGTCCCAAATTCTGGCATACCAAAAGATTTGTTTGCCAGAATATGATAATATTTTATAAATATTAAAATAATTATTGATGCGCCCACTAATAAGATTGAAGGAACTAATAATGAATATCCTAAATAGTTTTTAAGTTTCACATTAGATATCCAATGGTATATCTCTTTGTATATTTTTTCATAAGCTAAGAAGAATTTTCTAACAAAGATGAAATAGTAAATTAAAGTAAAAATAATCATGAGAAATAAAGAAACTATATACGTGCCTTCAATTGTATCGATAAAAGTTAAATATCCTAAAAAAAAAGCAATTAATAAACTAACAACATTATTTATAATTAAATGTTTTTTTGATTCTAATAATTCATTTTTTCTTTTCACTTTGTATCACCTTATTCACAATTTTGATTTGTAGATAAAATTTCGAATCCTTGTGGGTTTTGAATTGAATGATAAGTTAAATATTGAATGAGAGCACTTTTTACATTTTCATTATCAGCCATCCCTTTAAACAAAGGGATATTACTCAAAGGTAAATATTGAGTAAAATGAGGTACATTAGGGAAATTAACGTAGTATTTACTGCTAGTAGCATTCACTGTTTTACATATATCTTTTTGGTCATCATCAACGAGGAAATTATCAGTAGATGGTAATTTATAACAAGTAAGAACTTCATCTTCATCCATTGTGTTTATTAAACAACTCTCACCATTTTCTGGTGATATACTTCCTTGTAATATCGCAAAATTGGTTACGTTGATATTACCAATAGTTTCATTTTTCTCATCAAATAACCATGAATTTAACTCCTCATAAATTTTTGTTGACATTTTTCCATCAAGATTTGGGGTAATGCCATATGATTTTTTGCTTATGTATAATACTCCAGAAGTGATATATACTTTAACTTTTCCAGCTACTTTTTCTAATATTTCTTGACTCCCCTTCATTGAAAGTTCTGATAATCCACTATTTACACTATCAACCAAGAAAACAGGTGAAGAATGATAATTTCCAGGAATATGACCTTTATACCACTTATCAATATTTGAACCTTTCTTTAAAAAGTTCTTATGTGTTCCAATAAACTGCATATAATAGGGGTTAGCTGTCTTCCCAGTAGATGTTGTAACAGAATAACTAAAATTCCCCAAACACGCAACACCCACAAACGTTCCAACAGGATGCGTTGTTAAATCCTGTATCACATATTGTCCTGTATTATAATCAAAGTAATATCCTACATTACTTCCACCTTTTTCTTGGAAAAGCTCTAAAGCTTCTAATCCAACAGTGCATCCCAAATCATAGCCAACATAAGATACTTCATTCTGCCCAGAATATTCCTGAACACCCATCATCAATGCTGGCCAGTAATCTGTTTTCAAGTCGTCAAAAGTGTAATTTCCACATGTATCACATTCAGTTGTTGGACCGCCATACATCTCTATCTGCCATGTGTCTCTTCCTGACTCAGCCAATTGTTCGCCAAATGAATCCCATGTATTAAGATTAGAATGCATACCATGCGCTAGGACGACTGGTGAAGGATTGTTTACAACAGCGTCTTTATACCCAAAACTAAAATCACTATTAGCGTGTTTCAATCTTAATATCGTCTTTTGCCCATAACTAGTGTTGTCTGTTGTTTGGACTGGTCTTATACTAATGTCATAATTATTGCCCATTAAAACTTTCTCTACAACATTTGTGAAATTATTATTCTTGTCTAAGAAATAAGTGCCGCTTTCATTATTATGTAATAAATCAAATGTTGAAATGCCGGTAATATCATATTTATCAATTATGGTAACTTTTTGGCTTATCGCATTCAAGAATATATCTGTTGCCATCAAGCGCCCATTTATATCCAACTAATCCTATGTATGGTTGATTTCCTACAGGATTATTGTTAAACAAAATTGTTTCAGCCTCTTTATTGTATCCCCATTCATCATTATCTAAAGTTACTTTATTAATATATTCTGCTTGTGGATTAGTTGTTGGATTTCCCACAATAATATAATTTTGATAAGCACCACTCATTGAGCCATTTGGAATAAAATAAGTCAGATAATTATATATTGCTTGGTCCGCGTATTTATTGCCAGTGTTAACTATAATGTTGTAATATTCATTGTTTTTTCCATATGGATTCAAAAAGAAAGGTCTCACCACAAAATTATTATCTTTTGGTTCTTGGACCATGTTATCAGGGTCGACATAAATTTGTATATAATGAATGTCAGACAGATTCATTAAGACTGAAACACTTTTTAAATTATCTGAAGATGCAAAGCTAACAGTTGTGTTAACACTTTCGTTTCCATCAATTAATCCTGTTTTATCATTAAT
>JAGVYH010000031.1 GCA_018303325.1 Candidatus Woesearchaeota archaeon | reverse complement strand
GGCAAGAAACATCTAATTTGCGTCTTTTTCTCATGGGTATCACCGAGAATAAGAAAAGAATAACTAATATATTAATGTATCGTTATCTCAGACAGTGCCTAAACTAATGGCTAAGGTATTTGATCATTTAATAACAGCTTCAAGACAGCAGATATCTGCCACAACCTTGATTGAAGGGGATATTGATTATCATTTCTGCGCTGTTGGTTTCCATGATTTTCTTGTCGACAACAAGCTTCCTGCAACTAGGGCAGAGCTTTTGCCTATGGAAGAGAGAATTCATCTTGTAGTAGGTATGAAAAACCCGCTTATCAATTTGCGTACTATAAGTACTAAGCGCCATGTCCAATATGCTGGGGGGAATATAGTACCCAATGATTTCCAAGCAGATCCTGATTCAAACATGATAGTTCTTTCTGGTCCGAACGGTGGAGGAAAAAGTAGGTATGTCACCAGTATAGATTTGATTTATATTTTAGCGCAGAATGGATTTCATGTCCCTGCTGGATTTTATAAATCAAGTGTAGTGGATAACATCCTCACTCAATTTGCTCTGCCTGATGATTTTAAAGGTGACGGAAGATGGAAAAAGGAAGTATCCAGAATTATGGCAAATGTGGTTTACAGAGCCACTCCCTACAGCTTATGCACTATAGATGATTTTGGAAGTGGCACAAGCTATGAAGAAGCAAGAGCCCCTGCATTAGAAGTTCTTTACGGCCTTAGAAGATTAGCGCCTGTCGTGCTTATGAATACACACATCCATGATCTTGCTGATGATATTGAGTCTGGAGAATTTTCACATGCGAGAAACATGAGGATGGAATTGATTGTGCAGCCTGATACTGATATCATCCCTACGTATAGTATTGTCGACGGCAAAGCAGGGAAAAGTTATGCAGCAGAGATTGCAGCGGGCTTAGGATTGACAAGAGCAAACATTGATGCCAATATTGCAGAAAGGATTGAGAACGGAGAATTGCCTGCGCATCTTATAAGAAGCTGAATTGATACATTGATTTGATTATATTGATATTCCTCAAAATTGACATTATTTTAATACACTTTCTAAAAAAATAAATAATTACAAACTATTAAAGAAACAAGATAAATTATAAAAATATAAATTAAAAAAATAAATAATTACAAACTATTAAAGAAACAAGATAAATTATAAAAATATAAATTAAAAAAATAAATTATAAATAATTCAAAACATCTTACTTCTTCTTGCAGCATTTCTGGAAGAACAGCAGATATATTATTGGTAGAATTCCCACTGAATTAACAACCATAATCGCTATGAACCATACCAATTGGCTGTTTCTCGCAGATTTCCACAGTCCAATACCCTTCCATACTGCTTCCCAAATAATCACAGGAATCAGCAAAAGTAACATTGTGGTTGTAATTTGCCCTAATAATAATTCCATTGCCATATAAATTCACCCCACTTATAGATTAAATATCTTAATATCTTTTTACTTAATATATAAATTTATATTTCTTTTGGAATTTTTCAGTAGATGTATAACAATTATTTAATGTCTTGTGTGAAACGAAAATTTGTAAAATAACTTTCTTAATCAATCATAACCTAAACTCTTTATTTCTAAGAAATAAGTCAGTAAGAGCCCCTTCTTTGTTTTTTATTTTCTTCAATTCATCAAGAGTTACCCATTTATGTTCTTCTGCTTCCTCAGAATCAAGTTTAGGCTCTTGACTAGTTTTAACATGAAAGAACATGATTAATCTTGAAGTTTCTTTTTTGTCTACAACTTTGTATTGCTGGTCTTGGCCAAAACCAATAAATTTTGGATTTTGAAAAGTGATACCTGTCTCTTCCTGCATTTCTCGAATTAGGGTTTCTTCTACTTTTTCACCATGTTCAGCTCTCCCGCCAGGAACTCGCCAAACTTTAAATCTAGGATCCATTATTATAAGAAACTTTCCGGCTTTTTCAATGAAAGCAGAACATACTACTTTATGCCCTCTAAGTTGTGCTCGTGTCATAATGATGGTTAAAGAATTAGTTAATATTTAAAGTTATTGCAACCTAAATCAGTAAATTAGAATATACTAATTATACTAATATAACCACCCCCACACGACTCTTAATCCATTATTTTTTTAAATAAGAACAAAACCACCTATTTAAAATGCTCACAAAACCACAAACACAATCACAAGCGCAGTTAATTAGCAAAATAAACAAGCTTAAAGCTCAGAAAAACGCAGTTATCCTCGTACATAACTATCAGCGTCCAGAGATTTACGAAGTAGCTGATTATATCGGCGATTCTTTAGGCCTTTCAAAAGAAGCATCAAAGACTAAAGCAGATATTATTCTGTTTTGCGGCGTTGATTTCATGGCAGAAACAGCTAAAATCCTAAACCCTGCAAAGAAAGTTTTGCTTTCTGTAAAAGATGCAAGCTGTCCAATGGCTGCAATGGCAGATGCAAAAGAAGTTGATGAAATGAAAAATGAAATTAAGAAGAAAAATCCTGATGCTCCTGAAGCATTAGTGGTTTCTTATGTAAACACGACAGCAGATGTAAAGGCAGTAAGTGATATTTGCTGTACAAGCGCAAACGCTGTAAAGGTTGTTGAATCTCTGCCAAAAGACAGAAAAATTATATTTGTGCCAGATAGAAATCTTGGCGATTATATTAAACGAGTTACAGGCAGAGATATCATTCTTTGGCCTGGCTTTTGCCATTCGCATCATTTTATAAAAGAAGCGCAGGTTATTTGCGCAAAAGAAACACATCCTAATGCAAAAGTCATTGCGCATCCTGAATGCAAGCCAGATGTTTTAAGGCACGCAGACGAAGTTTGCTCGACAGAAGGAATGGTTAAATATGCAAAAGAGAGCAGTGCAAAAGAGTTTATTGTGCTTACAGAACAAGGAATGGTAAACAGGCTGAAACGAGACCTGCCAAACAAAGAGTTTTACACGCCGAAGTTTGAGAAAGACGAACATTTTGCAGGTTATTGTTATAATATGAAAAAAACAACTTTAGAAAAAGTTTATGAAACATTGCTTAATGAGTCAAATGAAATTATCGTGCCAGAAGAAATAAGAATAAAAGCGAAGAAAGCAATAGAAAAAATGTTAGATGTTAAATGAAATAAACATATAGCAAATGCACTAAATTTTCGTAATTACTCGTTGCGTTTGCTATAATGTCGAATATAATTACCAATCTTATTAGTTATATTCGACAAATGTAGTAACTAACACGAGTAATATAAACTGGTGGTTAGTTACTACATATTGAGCGAACTAAACTAAATTTATGCTATTATTTAGTTCGCTGGCTATATTTGTTTAGCTAATTTACATTTTTTACCGTTCACAACACGTTTGTGGGACGCAGTCCCCCGTTCACTAAAAAAGGTAAGATGGTAATATGGTTTGATGGTGTGAAGGTACGACGAACGGCACGACGGAAATAAGTCGTTTCCATCAAACCATCTGACCTTCAAACCTTCTTACCTTTTTATTCATGAGACGGATGGCTGCGCCTTGGAACTAAACAAACGAAAGAAATAGTAAATAAACATTCGGAGATAAAATGAACATAGGCATAATCGGCTGCGGAACAATCGGAAGCGAATTGGCTAAATCTATTGAAAAATTTAACGGCGTAAGTATAGTGGCGCTTTGCGATGTTGATGAAGAAAAAGCAAAAAAACTTCTTCTTCAATTAAGCACAAAACCACAAATAGTTGGCATAGATAAACTTATTGAAATATCAGAATTAGTAATTGAATCAGCATCAAAACATATTGTAAAAGAAGTTGCTGAAAAAACACTTTTCAAAGGCAAAGATTTAATGATTATGAGTGTCGGCGGTTTAATCGGAAATGATCCGCATATTTCTGCGCCAATATATGAACACATTTTCAAACTTGCAGAGAAAAACAATTGTAAATTATACATTCCATCAGGCGCAATCTGCGGTCTTGACGGCGTAAATTCAGCGTCAATCGGAAAAATTAATTCTGTTACATTGACGACAACAAAACCGCCAAAAGCGCTGGAAGGCGCGCCGTATATCGTAAAAAACAAAATTAACTTAAACACAATCACGACGAAAACAATTATATTTGAAGGCAGCGCATTAGAAGCAGTTGATGCTTTTCCTGCAAACATAAATGTTGCAGCGTCGTTAAGCATCGCAGGAATCGGCGCAGAAAAAACTAAGGTAAAAATTGTTGCTGACCCAAACACAGGCAAAAATATGCATGAGATTGTCGTCGAGGGTGTGTTTGGAAAACTAACGACCTCAACAGAAAATTTGCCAAGTCCAAACAATCCAAAAACAAGTTATCTCGCTGTTTTAAGCGCAATCTCAATGGTGAAGAAGATTGTTGGAAATGTTAAGGTTGGGAATTGAGAAGAAATAACTTCTACATAAAAAGCACAATAAGTATTATCTTTTTCTATCGCCTCACAATCGCTTCCCCACTCACCAAATCAATAACCTGAGAAGGTGTTCCTTTTATCTCGCCGACATCTATTGCAAAATCAACATTGTTTCTAATTTCAGCAGGAAGATGGCTTATGTTTGTGAGAAAACTTTCACCGTGCCTGTTCACAGATGTTGTAATAACAGGAATATCTAATTCTTTCACGACGTCAGAAATCCAGTGATTTGGTATTCTAACACCCAAACTAAGCTCCATTATCTCTTTTCCTTTTTCGCCTTTTTCAGAGTTTACATTTGAAGCAATACAATCTTCATGCTTCAACGCAAAGATTAAAGTATATTTGCCAGGCAGTTTTTTTAAATAATCATGTCCTTTGCCGAACACTTCGCAGTTTTCCTCGATCCATTCCTTGCTTGGAGCAATGACAGATAAGGGTGCATCCCACCTCTCTTTTATTTTTCTTATTTTTGCAACAGAAATTTCATTTGTTGCGTCACAGCCAATGCCATAAATAGTGTCAGTTGGATAGATAAACACAGCTCCGTCTAATATTTTCTTAAGATATTCTTGTTTGTGCACAAAAAACTCTTCTTTTGTTAAAATTTTCATTGTGTCATCGCGTGATAAAAACAATTAATTTCTTCTCTTTCTTTTTTTCTTACTCTTACTCTTTCTCTCTCTTACATTCACAATCCATCTCCTTATCAAAATCCTGTTTCATATACAACTCATATTTTCCGCTCCTTGCACGTGTGTGGGACGCAGTCCACAGTTACATGAATTTTTTTAAAGTTTTTTAATTATTTAAACTTTTTTAAAATCGTTGTATAATGTCGGACATAAATATTTATACATTTAGTTATGTCCGATAAATATAGTAAGTGACTCTATTTGTATAAAAATTTACGTCACTTACTATATATTCTATACTAAAACAGCAAAAAATGATAACAAACTAATAATCAGTCAGTTTCTTTGTGCTCTCTGCATTTTTTGTGTTGCCATTTGCACTCAAATATGTCACGATAGATGTGCTTCCGTCTTCGCCTCCTGTTACTGTTTTAGTGGAAACAAATTTTCCTTTTTCTAAATCTTCAATTCTTCTCTTGAATGTCTTGTAGCTCATCTTTCCGCCGTTTTCTTGATATGATTTAAACAGGTCACCAATTTTTTTGCCGGTATTTAATTTTATAATGCTGAGAATAAATTGTTTATCCTCTTCCAGACCCAAATCTTTTACACTAAGCTCGTCTAACTTTTCAATGGCAAGCTCAACATGCTTCTTTGATATTTTTCTCGATGCTTCATTCTCTGCAAAATGCCCGGAAATATTCATCAGGTGCAGTCCCGCCCTTATATCTTTCAGCTGAAATGTTTTCTCAACAATAATGTTAAACGCATCATTATCCCACACATTGTAAAATGCGTGCTCTTTTCTCTGCTCAAGAATGCCTTTTGTTTCCTGCTGGTTATATGTTCTAAAATCAAGAAGCTGCGGATTTAATCGTGATTTTATTCTTGGATCAAGCTGTATTAGCCATTCTTTGTAATTTGAAATCAATAAAATGCTTTTCCTGTAAATTTGCTCTAAAAATGTGTACAAAAAATCATAATCTTCAACTTTATCAATCTCATCAAACACAAACACAACGCTGCTCTTATTTAACCTTGCAATTGCAATTTTTAAAAGCTCTTCAGTTTTTTTGTTTTGTGTAAAAGTATAATCTATTTGCTCACAGATATCAATTATAATCTTGTATGTTGTATTCTTTTGCCAGCAATTAATGTATAATGGAACAATATTCTCAGCTTCATCTGTCTCGCCAAGCTCCTGAAGGACTTGTTTTACAGCGATTGTTTTTCCAATGCCTGGTTTGCCATGGATTAATAAACTATAACCATCTCTACTTTGAAATAATGGCTTAATGCAGTTAGCCATCTGTTTTTGTTCAATATCCCTGTACATTAATGGTTTCGGATGAAAATCGAAGCTTAATGCCACCTCGTTTTTAAATAATGTTTCATTGTCCTTTAACATATTTTCAAATAATCCCATTTTATTGCTGAGAAGGTGTTTTTGGTATATAATTATTGTGGTTTGTAAAGTATATCCAGCCAACTAATTGGAATTTTGTGTTTATTTAGTCAATTCTCTGTTTTTCCCAATTAATCCTGTTTTCCGCTCTCAACTCGTACAAGGGACGAAGTCCACCGTCTCATGAAAAAGAGTTAGTTTTTTTTAAAATTGTAAACTAAAAAATTAACTAATTAATCATCATGGGACGTGTGGCTGCGCCCAGGAACTGAAAAACAGAAAAACTAATAAGAATAACACAATAACATAATGTAGTCAACCAATCATATAATAAATATAAACTTATATTATGAATAAGTAATATGTTCAATTTTAGAAATTCACTCAGCATTAGATTTTGCTTCTTCAATCTCAACCACATTTTCATACATAGAAAATAGTGACCATCTCCATCCATATTTTGTAATATCAACTTCTTTTCCTTTTAACTTTATCGCGTCATTTTGTACTGTTCCAGAATCAAATTTAAATCTGTACCAAGCATCTTCATTTTTGAAAGGCCTGTATTCTGTGGCAATCATATAAACATCATCTACTTTTGTCATTTGTGCGTCTGTTATTCTTGTGCGAACAGTATCAGAAATATAATAACTGTAACAAGGAGTTAATACTATACCTGCTATTCCAATACCAATTACTGTTCTAATCACTTTTTCTGTTAAGTCTGACATTTTAAATGAGGAATGATTAACTCATTTATAACAATTTATATTTTTTGTACTTATAATCTAAATTAGTATAATTATGTCAATCAATTTTCGTGCAAATAGTCTGCAAATAATCACTTTTATATATTTCCTCAATTTCAGCACAGAACATGGAACCTACACTTTTAACAATCATTATCCGTTTTTTGGTCACGTTTATTTTATCTTTACTTTTTGGTTTAGAAAGGCATAAAGCTCATAAGCCAATTGGTTTTGGCACATTTATATTTGTTGCCATTGGCTCTTGTGGATTGGCTATAACTGCAATGGCAATTAGCATAGACAATCCGCTGCCTTTATTGGCTGCAATTGTTACAGGCATCGGCTTTTTAGGGGCAGGCGCTTTAATAAGGACAACAGACAAGATTTTTGGCTTTACAACAGCAGCGAGCATCTGGGTTTTCGCTATTTTTGGTTTGGTTATCGGTGCTGGTGAATATTTGATTGGCATAATTATGTATGCTCTAATCTGGGCAGTTATTTTATTTGACAGGCATCTTGAAAAAAAAGGTGTTGGCTCATACCAAAAAAAGATAATTATTCATACCAAAAAGATTGTAGATGAAAAAGAGATTACTAACCAACTGCTTGTGCACACTGACAAATACAAACTGATTCATATCAAAGCAGATAAAATAAATAATATGCTTTCTTTGACTTACCTGATAGAAGGCACCAAACAGGAAATAAACAAAATACCTAAATTATTGTACGAAAAGGATTGGTTTGCGTCGTGTGAGGTTGAGTGAGTTAATTACAAAATATGTTTATGATAATCAAGGTAATAGGAAAATTGTTTAAGGTGTTGATATGAATAAAGAAAATGCAATTAGATTGTTTCAAGACAAGAAGGTAAGAGTATTGTGGGATGATGAGCGGGAGAAATGGTATTTATCTATAATTGATGTAGTTGAAGTTTTAACTGACAGTCCTAATCCAAGAAAGTATTGGAGTGTCCTCAAAACAAGGTTAAAAGCAGAGGGAAACCAGTTGGCTACAACTTGTAGTCAACTGAAAATGCAGTCTTCTGATGGCAAATATTATCTGACTGACGTTGGTGATACTGAACAGATATTGAGGCTCATTCAATCTATTCCCTCAAAGAAAGCAGAGCCTTTCAAACTTTGGCTTGCAAAAGTAGGAAATGAGCGTATTGATGAGACCCACGACCCTGAACTTGCAATAGATAGGGCTATGCAGACATACCTTAAAAAAGGATATTCAAAAGAATGGATTAATCAAAGACTAAAGACTATTGAAGTAAGAAAAGAGCTAACAGACGAATGGGAAAGAGTAGGAATAAAAGACACTTCGGAATTTGCAATTCTTACAAATGAGATTACTAATACTTGGTCTGGGTTAACAGTTAAGGAATACAAACAGCTCAAAAACCTGAAAAAAGAAAATCTAAGGGATAATATGACCAATCTTGAGCTTGTCTTAAATATGCTCGCAGAAGTTGCAACAAAAGAAATCTCAAAAAAAGAGAATCCTAAACATTTTGAAGAGAGCAAAGAAATTGCAAGGAAAGGTGGAAGTGTTGCTGGAAACGCCAGAAAGGATATAGAAAAACAGACAGGAAAACCAGTAGTTACACCTGATAATAATCTACAAAATAAAACCAAAAAGATAACTTTTATTAGTAAAAAGAATCAAGAATAAACTTGTTGATGCATCCAAACACAATAACATCATGTTAAACAATACTATAATCATTTAATCCTCACACTTCCATAATATCTTCCTTATCTTCTCTAGAAACTTCGTCAACTAATTCATTCGCTGATTTCAGCCTTGTGATTGTGCCAGTTTTCTCGCAGTATGGGCATTTTGTAGGTGTTTTGCTGCTTTTGAATTTATACTTGCAGTAATAACATTGGTATTGCATCATTTTTATCACTCTGTATTTTTTAATCCAACATATCACAACTAAGTTTTAATAATTCTGATACTTCTTCCTAACCTACTAATCTAATCAATTATTATATTTTAGTATATTTATCTATAAAAAGTTTATGATTTTCATCTCTAAATTGCTTAAACTATCTTCGGCGGCAGGAACCATTTTCTTATCATTTCATTCATGGATGCATATTGCCCATTTAAATCATGGATTGTTCTGTCCGGCAGATTTTTCAGGTTGCTTATCTTCTCAAAAAACAATTTGCTTAGATTCAGGCATTTATTAAGTTGATTTACAGTGATATCTCTTTTCCATTCTAATTTATTTTGCTCAAGTAATATTATCAGCTCATTAAACTTTTCAAATGACTGTAGAATGCTGTGTGCAATAAGCTCTGTATTTAATGCATCAATATATTTGAATTCATTATTCTTTTCCTGCTTGTCTATTAATTTCAATACTTCATTAAGAGTATCATCGAAAGCCCCAAGAAAAATATACAATTCATTAATTTCTCTCTTTCGAATCTTTCCATCTTCTATGCTTATAATAGCTCTGTTAATATTCTGCCTGAACAATAATAATGATGACCTTAAACGGTTGACTCTCTCACTTAAAGATATTTCATACATCTCGCCTAGAATAACATCCTGCTTAATTGAGACCAATTTTGAGGTGACTAATGCAAGAAGCATTAAACCCAAAATAATCTCAACAATAGCAATAACCTTAAAAAAACCTTTTGGAGTAATATCTCCATAACCAGCAGTAGTTGATGTTACAAAGCTAAAATAAATCATTTCTCCTATATTAATTACTTTACTATTATTATTATTATTATTATTAGTGTAATTTAAGTATGAAATCTCTGTTGATGAAACAAAAAATATCAAACCAAAGAATGATATAATTACAATCCATATAAAAAGAATATTTACAAAATTGAGCTTATCATACCAAGTGCTGATGCTTCTCTTCTTAAAATCTTCAAGATGGTTTAAGTTAATAAATCTCTTCATGTTCTCTGCCTCTTTTTAATCGTTGCTTGCTTACACTTTAAGTCTTGTTGCCTATGCTTTATTAAGCTTTTATGAGCTGTTATTATTCAAATGCTCATCGCAGAACTTATTTTAATATGTTTCGAATATATAGCAAACATATTGAATTTTCGCAATAAAATAATACGTTTGCTATATATTCGAAACATGCTCAAGAACCACCCGTCAAATATAAGTAGCATGAAACGAAAGCGACTTTACTACTTGTCGAGACAGGTGGTTCTTGACATTTATTGGATTTTAGCTTAAATTAATTAGTTCGAGACAGTTTCCTCGCTAATATTCTCTTTGAATAAATATCTGGGAAGATAAGACACCTGATAATACTGATAGAACTCAATAATATTAAAATTTTCTATAAGGTCTTTAAATCCTTCTCTTAGCTGGACAATTAAATATCTTATCTTGCTTTTATCCAAAGATTCAATATCAATCTCAATATCCCAGTCTCCAACTGTTTTGTTTACTTTAACAACCTCTCTTGTCTTAAGAAAATACTCTTTAAGCTGTTTTTCTCTTTCCATATTAAGATTATGCAGCTTTAGAAATAATCTGAACTTACTAATTTCTAATTTATTGGTGTCAACAACAAATTTAAACCCTTTGACAATCTTTCTTTTTTTTAGGTTTTTCAGAATACTTGCAACTGTTTTTACATTTAATTTAGTTTGTTTTGCCAAAGTAGTCATTCTTATCCTTGGATTTTCAAGAATACTCCTTACTACACCCATTTCATTTTCATCAAACTGTTCTATGCTTCTGTCTCCTCCAACAATTATATCTTTTGAAACAATGTCAGCTAATTGATCGCTTTTAAGAAGATATTCTCTTGGGTAAATAAAGCTGACAAGATTAAGAATAATCTTGTAATTGTTTAATGTAGGTATAATGCTGGTAACTTTTTTCAATTCTTTGTTAAATCTTGAAGGATTCGGAGAAAGCATCTCTACTGCCAGATCAAACTCACCTGTTAGTTCATAAATTGAAACAACATATTCATTCTCTTTTAGTTCTCTTATTATATAATCTTTATCCTTTTCACTTATGTATCCGCCCTTAAAATACACCCTAAACAGTATCAACCCAAAATAAGAATAATCAAATATACAGTGCGGATAATTAACAAATCCCTCTTTTTCTAACATTTTCAGGGAGTATTTTAACCTTTGCGGGCTTTTAGTAAGCATATGTGCTATTTCTCTTATTCTGGTTCTTGCGTTTTCACTATATAAAAAGATGAGGTCACCATCAAATTTTTTAGTCATATCCTTGACTTTTTTTTACTTATTAATAAATTTTGCTATTTTTTTGGATAAAAATAAAAATTTCATCACCATTAAATATAAATATAGTTATTAGTATACTAGTAGCTTATGGTAGCTCAAACTATCCCAACAGATGGGTCAACAGATGAACAAGCAAATGGATTCAGGCAATTGCACCAATTACAATCAGCTCATAACTTAAACAATTCTGTTAAAGAGCATTTGTTTCCTTGGTTAGTGTATATGCATTACCAGAATTTAATGGATTGTATGCCATTTATAGCAGATGGTTCGCTAAGAGACAGGAAAGGCCTGCCAATAAAAGAGGGAAGGGAAGCAGATGTTTATTCAGGTGTTTTAATCTTAGCAAATGGCACAACCTTGATTGACAGATTACAATTAGATGGTGTGGTGGAAGACAAAATCCTCGGTGCATTTACTCCCTTATCCAGCAGGCGCGATTTTATGGATTACATTAAGAGGAAACAGGAAGACTCAAGCGACGGCGCCTATGTCGTTGACAGCCACAGAGAAAGGATGGTTTATGTCAGCGAGTTTAACAGCAGAATTCCTATTAATATATCTGATTATGTCCCTCAAGACTTCTTTTATTATGAAAGCGGTTTGCCGGAAGAAACAAATATAGGATTAAAAACAAAAGTCGCAATAAGGCTTCCTCTTCGTTATGATAATGTAGATACTTACCAAATCAAAAGGAGCGCTTATACTAAACTTGGTTTAGGAAAAGTAACTCATTTTAACATGCAGGGTCTGGCCGAAGAATTCTTTTTCAAAGTTGAGCCAAACTGCGATGGACCGTTTGTCGTCCCTGAACAGCCAATTGTTGGTGTTTACAGGACATACGAAAGAAAAGATGGCGCTCTTATCTGCACAGAAGAAAGAAGAATTGACCCGCGAACAGAATATGATGCTAAATCTGTTTTTGTTCCATCTCAAAAGCCGCATGTGCCGTTGGAATTGATCAGAAATTAATTTTTAGAAATTAATTGAATTAATTGTATATGTTTATTTGATTAATCTCTTTTTTCCGCTCTCAATCCGTTCTAGGGACGCAGTCCACGTCTCATGAATAATAATAACTGTTTGTCAATTAAACTGTTTGTCGTAAGTCGTTTGTCGTTAGTCGTAAACGGAAAAACAAAAAAACGTAAAAAACAGCTGACGACAAACGACCTACGATTAACGACTTAGTAATTTATCTTAGTGAACTTTGTTGGACATGCCAGGAACTAAACAAATATGGCTTATCTATAAGCAATCTTTTTATACTCCTTCTTTTTATTCAATGATTACACAAAGATTACACCAAGATTACACCAAGATTACACAATGATTACAGGGAGTATAGAAGAAACTTACAAAATAATTAACAATGAAACTTCGACAAAAACCAGAAGACTTCAAGGTAGAAGAAATAAATCAATTCAAATTATTAGCTAGCGGCAGCTACAAACTATATATTCTTGAGAAGAAAAGCGTTGAAACATTTGGGTTGTTAAACGACCTTTCAGCCCAAAACAAAATCCCTGTTCATGAGTTTGGCATTGCAGGATTAAAAGATAAGCATGCTGTTACTAAACAGTATTTTACAATTCCCTCAAAATATACTCTTAACCCGCTTAAAGAACAAGACTTCAGGCTGATTTTTCTTGGTTATGTCGACAAAAAACTTGAGCTTGGTGATTTGCAAAGCAATAGATTTGAGATTGTTGTCAGAGATATAAAAAAGGGCGAGACAGATAGCGTGATACAGAAAGCGCAGACAATAACAGAAATATGTGCTCCAAATTATTTTGACTCGCAAAGATTTGGCAGTGTCATTGACAAAGAATTTATTGCGAAATATCTAGTTAAAAAAAATTATGAGCGCGCTGTCAAACATTTTCTGACGAAATCCACTGCTTTCGAACCTAGAAAATTTAAGGAAGAAAAAAATAAACTGCTTGCAAACTGGAATAATCTTTCTAATCTATCTTTAACTCAGCTTAATATAACAAACAGAACACCATATGCAATACTTGAAGAATACAAAAGAACAAAAAACTGGCTAAGCGCATATAAAAAAATTCCTGCAAATTTAAGAGAAATGTTTATCAGCGCTTATCAAAGCTATTTATGGAATGAGTGTGTGAAAGAAATTCTGCGGAAAACAGTTAACAATAAGTCCCTTTATTCTGTCCCTTATAATATTGGATCACTATTATTTTATAAAAAACTATCAGCAGGCGAGATGAAACTCATTCCTAACTCAATAAAAACAATCAGCGACGAGCTGGATATAAACAAATTATCCCCTCTGGAAAAATACGCAATAGAGAAGGTTTTGGCAAAAGAAGGCATAACTTTAAAAGATTTCAACATCAAGCAAGAAACAGGCAATTTCTTCAAGACAAGTGACAGAGCTGTTTTATTAAAGCCAGAACATTTCAGCATTTCCAAACCGCTTGTAGACGAATTAAACACCAAAGGAAGCATGCAAAGGTACAAATTTATACTAAACTTCTCTCTTCCAAAAGGAAAATACGCAACAATAATTACTAAAAGATTGTTTAATCAATGAATTGATATGGTAATAAGTAAATTCTACTTATTTGTTTAGTGTACGTAAAGAATCCCCAGCACTTTAGTGCTGGGTCTCGCTATTTTCTCAGAAAAATTTAAGATGCGGCTTCGCCGCAGTATAAACT
>JAGVYH010000030.1 GCA_018303325.1 Candidatus Woesearchaeota archaeon | reverse complement strand
TGGCATAACTTCAGTAGGAAAGATAATGTCAGAGAACAAAAACAAAGCCATTGCTGTAAAAGTGCTTACAAGTATTGATGTCTGTTTGTTTCTTATAAACGCATTATTTGTTGTAAATACCCCACTGCTTGCGGTGGTTGGGTTGAAAAAATGTTTGAGGGTATTTACAACATTGAACCTCCCAACTAATAGATACCCCGCCCCTTTGGGCGATTGGGAGGTTCATTTTATTCAACCGCTCCAAATCTCTTTTTTTACAACTATATGTTTGATTTTTTTTAATTCCGCCAATATGGTCTTTCTAATTTCTTTTTCAAGGCATTCAGGAGGAATTATCCCCTTGTTTCTGATTTTATGCAGCGATTTAATAAATAATTTTGCTGATAAAGCCGTTGGATATGATATAAAATTTGCATTTAGTTTCAGACTATTAATCTCTTTTTGTTTTGGAAACGAAACAAAATATCTTATTGTTTTTTTCTTGCCATTTATCTTTCCGCTCGCTTGGACTGCAAACGCAAACTGCGCATTATCATATTTTTTATCTCCAAAATTCAATACTACTTCAGGCAGGATATTACAAATAAACTCAAAAGGCGATATTTTTGCATTTCCAATCATGATCTTTTTCTTTGAGAGAAGGCCTAGTTTGTAAAGGAATTTATGCGCATCAACCTGATTATTATAATCTTTTATATCTATATTCTTCACTTTAATAAAAAAAGGGATTGTGCCTATTTCATCTTGACAGATAAGAGATACCTTTTTCTTGTTGAAAGGGGGTGGAAAAGTGTATTCTTCTTCTCCCGAAAAAGGCTCAGCGATACGGAATTTTCCTTTTTCATACACCAAGGGCTTTGAGTTAATCTCGTCTAACAGCGCTTCTTTAGACCATGCAAAGTAAAACTCATCTGTTCCAGAATAGTCAAGTAGCCTTATTTTTATGTTTTCTATTTGTTCAAGCTGTTCTGAACATTCTTTTGAAAGAAGGTTTGTCAAGCCAGGAGAAACTCCTGCTTCTATCATTCCAAATAGATTATTTTCTTTGAACTTCGTGTCGAAATCAAATTGTTCAATTTTGTAAGGGCTTTTAAACTTTTTATTGGGGTGTGGATCCCAGCATGCAGCCATATCCATATAATTTACCTTAGCTTTTACACACGCATCAAGTATGTCTTTGTTAAAAACAGGGGAGACTGCATTAACTATTAAATCAAGTTTATGGCTTTTAAGAAATTTCAAAAGATGTTCTTTGTTTTTTAGATTAATATTAAAATAATGTGTTTTTCCGAATATCTTTTCTTTTTTAAAATATATATCCCCACAAAAAACAGATTTAATGCTTTTTTCTTTATACAACATTTTAGCTAAAACACATCCAACAGCCCCACACCCTAATATCAAGACTCTCATTTTTTAGTTTTTTGCTTTGTCCTTCTCAAAACTGTTTTTTTATACGGCTATTTTTATTCTTTTTGCCGAGTGTACTTCCAGACATTCCAATATCAATGTTGTATACTAAACTGAATTAGTTTTTGAACAAACTAATCACTTTTAGTATATATTTTAAATTCCTCAGATTATATATAAATGTTCAAAACGGTCCCTTCTTTTTAGTTTTACCATGGGATTATAATGCACAAGCTTATGTCTTTTAGGATTTTTACTAAATACATATTCCTGTACGCGCATATTATCAAACATGAAGTACTTAAAATGTGTGTGATAAAGATCTTCTACAAAATATATTTTTTTGGGGAGCTTATCTACTAAACGGGTAAATAAAGCAGAAAATATGCCAATAATAACTTGAGTATATGTTGCATTTGTCCCAATTACAGCCACGTTAGGACAAGTATTAAAATAATAAATGGTTTTATCTTCATAATCCAATATTACACCGATGTTGTCTGCACCATCTAGTACTTCTCTAGTATTATCTCCAAGCTGCAGATCCTTTTTTGTAACCTTTTTCTTTTTCTCATAAATATTTATAAGATTTTGCATTGTTTTAGGATTGATTGCATAAATGAATTTTGAAGGTACATCATATTTATATGAAATTGAGACATTCTCTTCATGAAGCACTGTTAATCCATAAGGATACTTATCTAATTTCATTATCGGTGATAAAATCTTTTTCATGCTCTCTCTGTTCTCAAGAGCATTTGGCAGCAATTCTTTAATTTTTCCTCTCCCAAGAGCCACTCCGGAAGGATTCTGTACACATTCAACTAAGAACTCGTGTATTGACCAGGTAACCATGGGATGCCATTTCTTAGCAATCTTTGAAGTGTCATATTCAAAATGTATTATCTGCTTTGGAACACCGAATTTTTCAATTCCATAACGTACCCACATGTTGACATTTCCAGGATTCATGCCTGTACAAAGTATATGAACTGCTTTGTTTGTTTTATTTTTCCTTTTGAGGATATCTAAATATAGTTCTTCCACATTTTTTTTATCATCATTAATAGCAGTGTTAATATATGATACCCCTGCTTTATTTGTTGCTTCAAGAAGTTCTATACTGTTCATGTCAGTGATATCTAAAACAATATCAATATTATGTGCCTTGAGCAAAGCCAAATATTCATGTTCTTTATCAGGTAATTCAATTTTCTTTTGAATGAACACATAATCTAATAATTTATGATTAATATAAACATCTTTCAATAGTCTGTCATTCTTATCAACAAGCACGATTTTTCTGAATAAGCCCCTATAGTCGCTGAGATGATGAAGAAATGCATTGGCTACACCTCCTGATGCACCAATTATCATTAGATTGCATTTTTTAAGTTTTCGCCGAAATGATGTCATTCTATCACCAATAATCGCTTATTTTTTATCAATTTAGTTAATTGTATTTTAATCATTTTATAATTAGTTATTAATTCATTTTTATTTCTTTTTATTTATAAATTTGTTGTTTTAGCGTAAATAATAATTCTGCTAGTCAGCTTTGGCGAAAACCCGCAGAATAAGTATGCTGTCGAATAGCAAAGTTTTTCAAGTGTTTTCGCTTCCCATCTCATTTGGCGAGACCTAATACTAAAGCTGACAAATGTGAGGCAGTTTTTTTGATTTGGCAGCCGATAATTTAATAAAGAGAGCAGATTTATTTTAGCATATGGAATTTAAAAAAATAGAAAATTCAGATTCAAGAGAATTTAAAGAAGCTTGGAAAATTTATGAATCTTCTTTTCTACCTAACGAAAGAAGAAGTTTAGAATTGCAAATTAAATTGATGAAAAATAAATTATACAATTTTTTCGTGGTCTTGGAGAATAAAATTTTAGTTGCAATAATCACTTATTGGGATTCTGGTACTTTTTTGTTTGTCGAACATTTAGCAGTAAAAGAGGATATAAGAGGTAAATTTATAGGTTCAAAACTGCTTAAAGATTATCTTATTAGAAACAAACAAACAATTGTTCTTGAAGTTGAAATACCAAGTACTGAAATTGCAATTAAAAGAATAAACTTTTACGAAAAAATGGGATTTAAATTAAATAAATTTGATTATGTACAGCCCAAATATGAAAAAGGCAAGAGTCCTATATCTATGTTTTTAATGACCTATCCAAAAACAATAAATGAATCTGAATTTGTGTTAATTAGAGAAAAGATACATCTGTCAGTATATGGATGTAAAAAACCCCTTCTAAGCAGTTAAATCAGAAAGCCAGAAATTCATATCATTTGTGGAAGGGTCAAAGTGCTTCCCGCACTAGGTTGATATGTCAGAAACCGCCATGTGCACACTACGGGCTTCAGCCCGTGGTAAACAGGCGGTTTCTGAGCATGCTCAAGAACCACACGCTTCTCGATTGGCTGTGTCGTAGACACGCCACCTGCTTTAGCGGGTGGTTCTTGACATCTTTAAAATCAATTCAGCTTCTATCCTTATTTATCTTCGCAGCAATTGCCACAAATATTATCATCAGGATAAGAAATCCAATTAATATCGCAAGTTCCTTTGTAAGATACTCTGGCATAACTTCAGTAGGAAAGATAATGTCAGAGAACAAAAACAAAGCCATTGCTGTAAAAGTGCTTACAAGTATTGATGTCTGTTTGTTTCTTATAAAATAGGCGATTGCCATTCCTAATAATGTGAAAATAGAGGTTATTAAAATAATTATTAACACTAACGGCAGAAAAACGTTTCTAATTTCAATATTAAATTTCAGATTTGCCATTAACAATAATATTCCCACTTGAAACATAATAACAATCATGTTTGTGATATACATTCCAATAACAAAGATGTATTCTCTGACAGGCACTAAAAAATTTCTGAAATAACTCTGCGAATTAATCTCGTTGAGGACATTGATATTCGAAAGCAGGATGCTGATGAACATTATGATAAATACAAGTATGACCGGAAAAACTAAATTCAGTTTGCTAAGATTCTTCAGGCCTTCAAATTTAGAATTTATTGGTTTGATTAGGCTTTTTGCCTGCGATTCATCTATACCGGCAAATTTAGCAATATTCTCGTCCAGTTTTTCCTTGATTTGGTTAAGTTCAATAAGCGCATTGTTTAATATTACAATATTCTCGTCTGTTTTTTGAATAGAAGTATCAATAAATATTTTCATCTCTTCCAGCATTGTAACTGTCGCGTTTATCTTTCCGCCAAGCTCATTGTTTGTTTTTTGAACTAATGCATCATAATCTTCCATAAGAACTTTTAACTCATTCATTTGCTTTTGCAGAACTTCAAGCTGCTCAAATGTCTCTGTCATATTATCAGTATTAATAAGACCGCTGATTATTGGTGTTGTTTCAATTATTGCTTTTATTTTTGGGCTGAGAAAAGTTGAATTTAAATTTTTCTTTACAATCTCAATTTGATGATTTAATACATTTATGCTGGTTATCAATATTTCTTTTTTATCATGCAGCTGGGTTACAGTCGAATTTATATCCTGCTGATTTTCATTATACGCTTGTTGGAGCACCAATGCTTCTTCATATACTGGATCCATTTCTTTTTTTATTTTTTCCAAACTGACCTTTGCTTCAGCAAGGTCATCTCTCATTTTAATTATATCTTCTATAAAATTATCAATTGTTGCTCTGGCCTCTTTCATGAAACCAACAGCGTCTTCAATATTATTCAGAATATTGGTTGTAGCTTCTAATGTAATCTGCTCAGAAGTTATTTCGATTTTACTCTTTATGTATTCAATAAGATATGATGCAAGATTATATCGTGTATTGTCATAATAAAATGTTATCTTGCCTGCTGCAGTATCTTTTCGGCTTGTCTTGAAATCATCAGAAAATAATGCGCAGACTTGGACATTGTCTAATTTCAGGTTAAAAATGCAGTTTTCTAATTTTTGGTAAACAACAATGTTAACATCTTCAGACGCAAGGGTAGAAGTAATCGCTGCAATATTTTGTGTATCTGAACTCTTGCTCACTACACCAATGTTAATATCATGAACCTTATCACCGCCTAATGCAAAACCGACGAGAAGAATTAAAATCAACGGTCCAATAACAAGCAATAACAGAGAGCTTGGGCTTCTTAAAACTATTTTAAGGTTCTTTAGGATTACGCTTAAAAGCACGAATAAATTTTTTAACATATTTGCACAACTTTTTATTTCTTTTAACTGTTTCCTAACTTCTTTTTTCCGCTCTCCATCTTATTTATCGTTCATAATCCTGTTTCTCGCTCACAATACGTTTGTGGGACGCAGTCCCCTGTCTCACTATTTATTTATTAGTAAGACGTTTGACGTTAGACGTAAGACGTGAGACAGTATTCAGCGAACATCATACGTCTAATGTCATACGTCAAACGTTTAACGTCAAATAGTTAATTCATGAGACAGGTGGCTGCGCCCATGAACGAAACGAACCACTTTTTTCTTATTCTTTCAACATTACTCCTCATTAATTATCTTCTCAAACATGTAAGTAAGATTTTTTAATGCGGGATATTTCTTTTTCAATTCACCCATAGTATATATTATTGTTTTGCCTTTGTTCAGCATGCAGATCTTGTTGCATTTTTCCTGTATAAAGTCCAATAAATGGCTTGATACAATAATAGTCTTTCCTTCTTTGTTGATTTTTTCTATAAGATCCCATACGCTTTTTCTTATGATTGGATCCAAGCCAGTAGTTGGCTCATCTAAAATCAGAATTTCAGGGTCATGAATAAGAGAAATTGCAAAGTCTAATCTTCTCTTCATTCCTCCAGAGATTCTTCCAGCTAATATTTTTTTGTTTCTTTCCAAGTCGACAAGATTTAATAAATAAGATGCCTGCTCTTTAAGCTTTTTTCTGGGAATATTATATAATCTTCCGTAATAGAACAGATTCTCTTCTATCGTCAGCTCCGGATAAAAACTATTATCTTGCGTGCAGAAGCCAATGGCTTTTCTTATCTTTCCTGTTTTTTTCGTTACATCTTCGCCATTAAATATAATCTGACCTTTGTCTATGCTGTGAAACCCAATTAATACTTTGAGCAGGGTGGTTTTTCCTTCGCCGCTTTTCCCGATTAATCCTACCAAGTCACCTTTGTTTACAGTTAAGTTTAGCCTGTTAAGTACCTTGTTTGCCTTAAATTGTTTTTCAACGTCAATTAATTTGAATAGTTCTGGCATTTTAACCTTTTTTAACTTTTTACTAATTCTTTTTGATATTAATTCAATTTTTGCTACAAACTTTCTTCCAATATTAATCCTATCTTTGCTACAAACTCTGTAGCATTATTAAATACTTCCAATAATCTTCTTTGAGTGTAAGTTTTAATTGCGGCATATCTAGCAACATGACTCTCTACTTTTGCATCTTCAAAATAATGTATATATTCATCCTCAAATATTTTGTATGATTGATTTAATAATTCTAAATCTTCTTTTTCTATTTTATCTGGCACTAATAAATGGCCTAATGCGATTTGTGCGGCGTCATGATCAGATACTTCATAACCTCTTGATAAAATTGCTGCTTTTGCAGCATAAAGCATAGAATAATAAGATATTGTTATTGCCCAATAATCCCAATATTGTTTTTGTGGTTGATCTTTACTAGGATTAATATCTTTATGATGCTTTGCAATAAGTAAACTATTCTCACCCTTTTTTAAAAATAATTTAATCTTAAACAAGTCATTAGAGGTCTTTATTCTGCCGTTTTTTAGATATTCTTTAAACAATTTTTTGTATTCTTCTTTTTCATATTTATTTGATTCCATTAAAAACACACCCCCAGAAACTCTCTGGATTATTCAAAATGATATTATGCTGTAATGCCTGTTTTCCAACATTTTCTTCTTCAGAGCTAAGCATATCTTTAAATTCTTTTTCTGTTATAAATATAGGATTAATATTTTTTTTATATAATATCTCGTATTTTGAAAAAGAAATGGTTTTCTTTCCGCTTTTATTTATAATCATTATATCAATATCGCTTTTCTCATTATATGTTTTTTTAGCATAGCTTCCGAACAAAACAATAATTTCTTTTGTATTTATCTCGTTGGTTATTTTCTTTATAATTGGCTGGTGTTTAAGGTAATCCTTTTTCTCTTCATCGGATGATACTATCAAGTGTGCCTTAATTATATTATTCTTAAGATTAAGCTGTATTGTTTTTGATTTGCCAACCTCTTTTATTATTAAGAGGTCATTCATTTCATTTATTGTCCGATGGAATGTAGCATAGGGTATTTTTAATATATTGCTTAATTCATGCATAGTATATGATTTCTTTATGTTTTTTCCAAGAAAATTAATGATTTTTAGCTTATTATCCATTTTTGGATAATATTATCCATATTTGATATATAAATGTTATGTATCAGTTTAATCTAAAACAGAAATAAAAGGTTCAATCAAACATCATCAAAACTCGGCGTCATTGATACAAAAGAAGCAATTATCATAATAATGAAGACAAGCATGAATGCAAATCCCCAGCTTAAGCTGATTCTTCCAGAATAAGTAAATATGGAACTAATTATCATACCTATTATTCCAGTAAGCAGTATGGATTGCGGTAAAGGTGCGTATTTTATCATAATTAATTACCTTGTTGTAACAGATTTAAATATTTTACTAATTCAACCATCAACCAAACTCAACAAACCTCAGCTTATCCACTTCTTTTCTCGCTTTATCAATATTTTTTACAAAATTATTTAAAAATTTCTCCATCTTTTCATAGCAAAGCTGCTTAATTTCGCCAGAGGTCATCTTTCCAGACTTGTATTCTTGGTATATCTTGTCTAATTCTTTGTCGTCCTCAACCAAATGCTGCTTAAGCAGCTCAAAGACCATACATTTCTCTACTTCTGCACCCAATCTGCGATGTTCTTCAAGTGTTGCTCTCCCGCCAGTAAATGCGCGCATTATTTTTTTCTTTACACTTGTCAGGTCTTCAGGCAGTTCAATACAGCTGTCAGGAGAAGATTTTGACATTTTTATTGCTCCGTTTAAGCTTGGTGTAAATTTATGATAGATTGAGCTTGGCGAGAAGAATTTTTCAGATTTACTCCTGCTGACAATGTCTCTTGTTAACCTTAAATGAGGATCTTGGTCAACACCAACAGGAATAATTCCGGGCATTCTTTCTTCTAATTGCGGATAGAGTATATCGCCTGCCTGTGTCAGCGCAGCAAATATTCTGCTTGGGTCTGCTTGGCCATAAATCGCCCTGAATTCATTCAGCGTTATTTTCTTTGCAAATTTATATGCAAGATGCATTACATCCTTGTTTTGCGACTGAAAATAAAATATAGTTTTTTTAGGATTTAAGCCAAGAGCTATCCATGCGGGAATATGAAACTCTTTTGCACGTTTTTGCGCTTCTTCCAATGTAATGCCGCGTGTTGATGCTGCCTCTAAATCTGCAACTAAAACATAGGTTTTTGCATTATGATCCTGAAAGTATTTTACCTGCTCAATAACCATTTTGTTGCCAAAATGCAGCCTTTCAGCAGAAGGCATAATTCCGCTAAGAACATAATATGGTTTTTTCTCTTTAATGCACATAGAAATTATTCCCAAATCTCTGCCTGAAAAAACAACATGCCTTCTCATTAATCTGTTAGGCTCAGGAAACAATGACTTGTCAAACTCCTCTAAACCAAAGTCTTTGATGAGTTTAACATAATCTTCCACTAAACCAGAACCCCAAGGATCAATTATTTTTTGCATTTATGTTAAACCTCGCAATAATATTAGTATATATGAAATAATATAATAATTAAGTTATAAGAATAAGGTTATTTAAAAAGTTTGTTTTGTAAAGTTGCTGTATATAGCAGGAAGTTTTATAAAAATTAGATATAGAGAGCTTTGAAAAACTCTTTTTTATGATATTTTTCAAAGCGGTTCTATTAAGGGTTTTGACTATTTGGATAGGTTATTCAAAACCCTCTATATAAAATTTACTTAACTTAAATAAATCATTAATCATTCACTTCCTTTTCACAAACAATCCGCACCAGCATCTGGAAATCATGCCTTTCTTTGGGTTTAGCCATGTTTCGTGCGTCTTGAAATTGCATGGGCATAATAACTCCACCTTTTTCTCAAAACTGCCGTCTCCTAGCCTGCATGGGCACAGTTTCAGGCCATGTTTCTTCTCTAATTTTAAGACGCCGTCTGCAAGGACCTCAACGTGTTTTTTGTCAGGGTTTAGCATGAAATCATTCTTTTCAGTGAATGTTTCCCAGACTTTTATTAATTCTTCTTTGTTCATTTTTCTTATTTATATAGAGAGCTTTGAATAACCTTTTTTTAAGGAGTTTTCAAAGCGGTTCTATTAAGGGTTTTGACTAATTTTATAGGTTACTCAAAACCCTCTATATCCTTTTTTCATAATTCTTTTTTTTGGACAATAGAAAATACTTTATCTTTCTATTTTTCATTTCATCTTCTTTATTCGTCTTCTTCATCCATTTTTTTTATTTTTTATTTAAATCCCATCACAAACTTCGCTTCTTTTTTCTCAATTTCTACATAAGCATTTTGTGCACTGCAAGTAGGACATATTGCTGGTCCAGCCATGCCATAATGAATATCATTGCAGACATTGCATCTCCAAAACTTTTTTTCTGCCATTTTTACACTTTTTTACACTTTTTTCTGTGTTAATAACATTCATACATTTTTATTAATTAAATGGAAAGCCTATAACAACTAATCCCAATATAGCATGAACTAAAACAGACAAAAGGAAGAACCACCAATAATAACAGTGATATTTGTAAAACCACATATATGTTTTAGAAGTGCTTAATTTAGGATATTTCATTATTCCGCATCTGCAGGAAAAAAAGATTAAAAAAAGGCCAACCAAGTTAGTTAGGCCTAATACAAATACAATTTTTGTTAATATTTCAGGGTTTGCCATTTTTTAATAAACTCGCATCTGTCTTAAAGGTTCATTTCTTTCCAACTAATATTCATCTACTGAACAACTATCGTTCCAGTCATATAAGGATGAGGCGCGCAATAATAATTGTATGTTCCAGCGTCATTAAATGTGTAGCTCCATTTTTCGCCTTTTTTCAATAATGGCGACTCAAAATAATCATCGTCAGAAACTACATTATGTTTAACATTATCTTCTTGGCTCCATGTAACTGTTGTGCCTTTTGTAACAGTCAAAGTTGCCTGGTTAAAGCCGAAGTTTTTTATTTCGACAAATTCTGTGCTTGCAACACTTGCTGAGTTTGTTGTTTCTACTTGTGCAGCATCTGGCGCTGTTTGTTCAGCTGAAGCATCTGCAGCAGGTGCATTTGTATCAACAGAAGCAGGTGTATTAGTATCCACATCAGCTGTTTCTGTAACTGTTTGTCCAACTTGTGTTTCTGCAGGCGGTGTTTGTTTAGCACAACCATACACTACTAATGCAAACAACATTAGAATTACTAAACCTAGTTTCATGTTTTTCATAGTTTCATCCTCCATTTAATGATTGTTTTATTCAATATTATATTTTAATACTATTAGATACTCTATTATTGTCTTAGCTTGTTTATATTTTTTCTGAATTATGCTTTTTGTGCTCACAACCAGTTCTAAGGCGCAGCCACACGTCCCATGAAAAGTTTTTTATATAACTTATAATCTAACAAAATGAATGACTGTAGGATATATGCCCGCATACATGTATATTATTTTTTCATTAGGTTTTATGATAATCACTCTTATTCCTTTATTCTTCTTTGAAGCGGTTATATCTTATTTTTTTCTTAGAAAATTTACTAATTTTCTATTTAATTTCAAAAGAATATTATTAATTTCTTTTATTGCTAACTTAATGTCTATATTAATGTTGTGTCTTTTGTATTTGTCGTCTATAAAGGGGTTAGACTTATATCCTCATAATTTTTTTGGGATTTGGATACAATTACTAATTATGACTACTTTAATTGAGACAATAGTGATCTACTTTTGGTTAAAAAAGAGTTTATCTTTAGATTTTATTAAATTACTCCTGTTTTCATTAATCATTAATTCAATTAGTTCTGCTCTTTTTTTTGCTGTAGTTTTTACATTAGGAAGGTATGTTTGAGGTTTATATGTTTCTTCACTTGAAAAATAATTTAGAAAAATTGTGAACATACCTAATTATGAAATCACATAAAACTCCACTTTTTCCTCATCACTGTTTCCATAGGCATCTGTGCACTTGACAATGAATGTGTTAAGGTTTTCTGGCAGATTATTCACATTCATTGTAAACACATTGTCATTCATTGTCGACACATTATTATCAATTGTGAACATCTCATCATTATTTTTAATCATATCCATATAACTCAGCGCAAATTCTTTCTTATATCTGCATCTTACATCTTTGCTTAGTGTTGTTTTCACAATTAATTTTGTATTCGTTGTTTTAACCTCGCCTTTAGGCAAAGTTTCAGTTATTTTTAATGGCTCAGATTTCTTCAGTGCATAAACATAACTTTCTTCATTTATATTTTGTTGGGTAACTTGGGTTGTTGGGCATTTGAATGAGATATTATATATCTTTTCGTATACCTTTTTTTCAGCTGCATCATTTTTTAAATTTTTCAAATCTTCAGTATTTTCTGCGTTAGTAAAATTTAACTTTATGTTTTCAATGCATTCATAGGTTCCAAGTGCTATGTTGCCTGTTTTCATACAAAAGGTTAATTCACCCTGTTTCTCCCCAACAGTATATGTGCAGCTATTAGGGTCGTCTTTAAACATGTGTAATTCTATTTCAGAGCTGTTTGAATTATTCACAACATACAATAAATGCTTGTCTTCAAACATAGATAATGATGAATAAATTTGGTTTGGCTCAGTAAAATTAAAGAAGTTATTCTGAGCAAGCTCATTATTACTATTTTTCTCTGCATTAAATTCATTATAAATCTTATTTTCTTCTCCAACTTCAGCGTAGAAATAATATTCCTTCACGCCAAAAGGATTGTCTTTGCATTTTATGTAAATTTGTGTCTCTTCATTCAGTGTTGACATTGTACTCGGTGTTGGAAATGAATTTACTGTTGGCGATGTACTCTGTGTCGACAATGTCGTCGAGCATTCATACGTTCCGCCAAATGCAGGCGACAGTTTGTATTCATTGCCTGTGCATTCAAAAGAGTACTCCATATCTACAAAATTCTTGTCTTCGTTATTCTTATAATCATAGTTGACATAATCATACCTGCATTCGCCTGGCTCGTCGAGATAAACAGAAACTTTCTGCTCATTAACATCATTGCCAATAAATGAATTATTCTCTGGAACTGCACCAACAATTAATGGAGCATTTTTGTCGTCGACACTTTTAGGTTTTATAGAAACCTCAATAAACATCGGCTCTGTGTTCTCATTCCCTGCCTCATCCATGCACTGCACAAACAACAAGTAGGTATTATTCTCAAATTTACTTAAGGATAAATTAATTAATGCCTTTACATTAGGAAGTTCTTCTTTATATCTTTCAATGAACTTTTTTATCATCTCAGTTATGGGATTAATTTTTTTTGTTATATCCTCTCCAGAAAATGTATTATATAATGCGATCGATGTTTTGTATTTTTCCTGATAATTATTGACGACGTCTTCTGGCTCGTCTAGGAATTCAGATATCTGCTCGTAATGCGAATAATTCAGTATGTCAAGCATATTTTGAGGCATTGCGACATTCGGCGGGACTCTCAAAGTTATATTTTGATTTTCAGAGAATGTCTGCTGTCCAAAATAAATGCCTTTAAGCTCACTGAATTTCTTAAATGGCATTAATGCAAGCTTGCATGTTACTTTCTCGTCAGCTTTTATGCCTATCGTGAAAGGAGTATGTGGCAAAAGTTCTGGCATGATTTTATATCCTTTTATATCCATGCTTCCGACACTTAATGATGTTTCATACGCTTCATATTCATTTGCTTTATATCCTTTAGATAATGCTTCTTTGTTAATGCTGATCTTTGGTGGTGTTTTATCGTCTGCCTTTTCTTTTTTGCATAATGGATTGCCATAATTGTAATCAAAGATGCATTGCTGGCCTAAGCTTTTACATAGATATTCTGTGCATGGCGTGAATGGATTTTTTGTGCAGTAATTGCAGTCTTGGTTAAGCCTTGGCGCTTGCCAGATGCTGCACAAACTTATGTCGAGGACATGGATTATTGGTTTGCCTTTGAAAGGATTAATGAAATCAGAGAAAGATATGGCTGTTATCTCATTGATATAATTTAATCCAGCGCTTAATAGCTCAGCATTTGCATCAATTGCCTCTCCTATGCTGTATAAATTCAAAGTTGCCATTTCTGGTGCGTCAAACAACAAATTATTTTCTTTGCTTGAATTAGTTGTACCTTTTTCAATATCATCAATATCATAAATCTTTTTTTGCGGCTTGTATTTTAAATCAGTATTTAAGAAACCATAACCTGTTAAAACATTTTTAGTGTTTCTGTAATTCCCACAGTCACCCTGCATATAGCAAAGTTTGGCAGTATCATCAACCCATTCCTGAGAGCATGAAATGCCTGAGCACTCTTTTTTCTGGTTTGCTCTTGTGCATGATGTTATGGCAGAAACCTCCCAAAATTTAAATCCAGGAGCAATGGCAGGCACGCATTTCTTGTTTGTTGACATCTCACTTTGCCAAGCGCAGTCCCTTACAGCCGAATCTTCGCAGCATTCCTGCGTTTCGCATTCAATACAATCCTGCCACCTGTTTGGCCTGCATTTAGCTTTATTATACTTGTTGCCAAACACATCTTTCTCCTCTTTCTCGACGCAAATCTCTTCTCTGTAATCTCGACAAGGCTCAATGTATTCTTTTCCTTCGATGCAATAGTATACATATTGTCGTGAGCCAACTAACTCTTTAAAAATTTCTGATTCAGAGTCCTCTGACTTAAATTTATCTGATTCAGAACTGCACCATGACTCACCATTTATTCTATTCATACCTTTGAAATTATTCTCTGCCCTGTCATAGGTGTTCTTGCATATTTGAAGAGGATTTAAACCAATCTTCGGCTTTACTTCCATTAACTCACAATTACAGTTTTCTTTATAGATTCCCTGCTTCTCTATTCCCTGCTTTTCTTCACACTCTTTTTTTACGCTGTTTTGATAGCACGAGTTATCCGTAGGATTATAACAACAACCATTATTATTTAAAGGAAGATTATTCTCATTTACACCATAAACACTATAACCAACCTCGCTGACAGTATCTTTCCCCTGAATCGCAAACTGAAAAATTAAATCATCATTCAATAGTGTTAATTCTTTGATAGTTAACCTGTAAATTATATCAGGATATGGCTTAAATTTCTCTACTAAAATGTTTCCGTGCTCTTTCATGAAACCAACACTGTCAAAATTAAGCACTTGAAGTTCAGAATTGAGAATGTTAATGCTGGTTTTAAACAAAACTCCTAACGGAACATTTATTTTTGTGCCGTATGTGTTAATATCTAACACTAATTTTTCTTTGGTAAGTTTTAGCGGATATTTTAATGTTAAACTTACTTCATTATCGCTGATTTTTGTTTCTGTTTTAATCTCATCTATCCCGCCTTCTTTTACAATGAATCCCTGGTTTCTGAATATGTCTAAATCAATACATTCCTTTAGCTTGAGTTTCACATCTTCAGAAATCTCTCTTTCCATGTCTTCTCTGAATAAAATCTGGTTTACACAACCTTTGTTTTGCTCATAAAGGCAAAGATAACTTATTTTTGTCCCGTTCAGATATTGAACTTCGCTTGGATAGTTAGGATTATTTAGATTATTGAAATTATTTAAATCCTCGTACATATTAATTTTGCCGCCGTGCAGCGCAACTTCCTTAACTGCTTGTTTTCCGATCTCTTTCAGGCAATATTCAACATAGCTTCTTACAGGCTCGACATTTGTAGAAATCTCATAGACTTTTTCTTTTTCAATGCTTGGCACATCAATCTGCTTAAGATAAGAAATAAAAGCTATAGTGAAAAGAAGCAATAATCCTATAATTATAGATGCAGTTATTTGAGATTTTTTAGTGATTTTTAGATAGGGGTATGATTTTATCATTATTATCTCTTTTTACCATTATTATTTCTGATTTATGATTTCTGTAGAATTAGGATTATATATTTTGTGGTAGAACTTCTTAAAATTAAACTTTTGCATTTTAGTTATAATTATAGTACCCCACAAATTAACCTAATTATTCATTTATGTGAGTCATAATATATAAAACTGGGTTGTTGTATTGATTTGTTCGATGCAGATGAAGTCACTGATACCTGCCCCACCGGTGCAACATGCTACAATCCAGAAAGTAAATGCGCAGGACCTAAGACCACTTAATTTTTTTATTTTTTATTTTTTTTCTATTCTATCTTATGATTTTTTACACTCTTTTTAACAAAATTAATATATCACTATTATTCTTAAGAAATTATGGTATTAATCATAGGCATTGATGAAGCAGGTAGAGGGTCATAAAATCGAAACATTTATATAGTAACTAATAGTTTCTATATAGTAACTTGGTGTTACTATGATATCTTTAACAAAAAAAGAAAGGGAAGTTTTACTTGTGTTATTTAAAGAGTTTACTGCTTTTTATAATGCTAACTCCATCAGTAAAATTCTCAAGATAAGCCATGTCGGTGCCCAGAAAATATTCAAAAGACTACTTCAAGAAAATTTAGTAATTAGTAAAACAATTGGTAAAGCCATAACTTATAAATTGAATTTTAATGATAATTATGTTTGCCAATTAATTGCTTTTTTGCTTGCTGACGAGGCGAATAGTTTTAAAAGATGGAAAGAGGAATTTAAAGAACTATTTAAGAAAGATATGATTATTATGATTTTTGGCTCAGCGGTTAAAGACTACGCTCATGCTAAAGATATTGATTTAATGATAGTTATGGAAAATAAACCTGCTGAAAAACCCAAACAAATTAAAGAATTAAATAAGATATTAAAGAAAAAAGAAGAGATATTACCTAAAAAACTTCACGTTATTAAACTCACACATCAAGATTTATCAGAGAACCTTAAAAATAGAAATACCGCAATAATAGATATAGTTAAAAATGCGATAATACTTCATGGACAGGATAAATATGTGGAGATGTTGAAAGATGTCACAATCATCTAAACATGTTGAGTGGTGTCTAAACAAAGCTAAGAAAGAAGTAGAGGAATGTAAAGAGCAAGGTAAACGACTAAAGCATAGAGGATTATTGAAAAGTAATCCTAATTTGGAAGAAGCTAGGAAACACCTTGCAAAAGCAGAGCATAATTTTCTAGGAATAACTCGTTTCAAAGAAATAGGATTTTCTGATTGGTCAATATCTGCAGGATTTTATTGTATTTATCATTGTTTTCTTGCGATTGCAGCTAAGTTTGGTTATGAATCAGGAAATCAAACTTGTACTATTTCTCTTATGAGATATCTAAACGAAGAGAAAAAGATTAATATTGATGACAAATTTATCAATTTATTAGAATATGAAGAAATAGAGAATACTAAAGAGAATAGTGTTATTGATATGAGAGAAGATTATACATATGGTGTGCAGATTTCTGTTAAAGATGAAGCAAAGCTCAATGATTTGAAGAAAACTTGCAAAGAATTCATAGATATTACCAAACAGATAATTTATGGTTAATAAACTAACTTTTAACTAAACTAACTTTTAACTAAACTAACTTTTAACTAAACTAACTTTTAACTAAACTAACTTTTAACTAAACTAACTTTTAACTAAACTTTTAACTAAACTAACTTTTAACTAAACTAACTTTTAACTAAACTAACTTTTAACTAAACTAACTTTTAACTAAACTAACTTTTAACTAAACTAACAGAATAAATAACTTTAATAATAACCTTCAATTATAATGATTATTATGTTAATCATAGGCATTGACGAAGCAGGAAGAGGCCCTGTAATAGGCCCAATGGTCATGGTAGGAGTATTAATGGATGATGTAGACGAAGTTATGTTAAAAAGTTTGGGTGTGAAGGATTCAAAACAATTAACCCAGCCGCAACGGGAAAAACTATATGATTCTATCAGAACCATTGTCAAAGATTTCAAAGTAGAAATAATTCATCCTGTAGAGATAGACAAAGCTGTTCTTAGCAAAAGCACTAACTTGAACTGGTTGGAAGCAGAGCACATTATTAAACTAATATCAGAACTAAATAATAGTTCAGAATTAAATAAAAGTTTAGGAGTAAAAAAAAGTGAATCTAATCCAAAAATAGCTTACATAGACTGCCCAAGCCCGAACATTAAAGCATACACTGAATTTCTTGCCAATGGTTTGGCTAAAAACAAAGTAAAGATTAAACTAATTGTCACACACAAGGCAGATGAGAAATATATCTCTGTTTCAGCTGCTTCAATCATTGCAAAAGTCATAAGAGAGCATGAAGTTAAGCGGCTGAAAGAAAAACATCACGTAGATTTTGGTTCTGGCTATCCTTCAGACCCTAAAACACAGGAATTTCTGAAAAAGAATTATAATAATCCTAAATACAAGGACATTTTCAGGGAAAGCTGGTCATGTTATAAGATACTTGTCGAAGCGAAGCAGCAGAAAAGATTAGGCGAGTATTAGGTTAAGTTATTACATTTTTTGTATTCGTTTCGTTCCTGGCATGTCCAATACGTTCATGAAGAAAGGTAAGATGGTTTGAAAGTTAGAAAGCTTGAAAGCATTTAGAAGCTTGAAAGTTAGAAAGCTTGAAAGCTTGAAAATGTCGTACATATAGCGCACTTTCAAGCTTTCAGACCTTCAAGCTTTCAAACAGTTTCATGTGACTGTGGCTTCGCTCACAAACGTGTGGAGAGCAAAAGAAAAATCCTAAGAAACAGGGAATCAGTTAAACAAATACTTTTTTTTGAAATAATACACAAGCAATCACACACATCAAAACCTTTAAATAATACTTATTCTTTGGTTATCTTTGTATAGAGAGCTTTGAATAACCCTTTTTTTATTTGATTTTCAAAGCGGCTCTATTAAAGGTTTTGACTATTTTTATAAATTATCAAAACCTTCTATAGATTAAACTTTATTAATTAAAATATTAATCAAACTAAGGTCAATTTAAATAAAAATCTAAACTAAAAACCCAAAAAAGAGTTAAAAAACAGCGGTGAGCAAGCTAATGACAATGATTAATCGTATGGTTATGAAGGGTTTTAAATCCTTTGATAATCGTGTAGAGTTAGTTTTTGGTCCAAATTATAATGTAATTCTAGGCCCAAATGGCGCTGGCAAATCGAACATAAGCGACGCACTATGTTTTGTCCTCGGCAAAGGCTCTGCAAAAGGAATGAGGGCAGAGAAAGCAGCTAACCTTATTTATAACGGCGGCAAACTAAAAAACCCTGCCAAGCAGGGAGAAGTGCATATTTATTTTAATAATGAGCAAAAAAAATTCCCTTCTGAAGACCCAGAAATTAAAATCTCAAGAATAATAAGGCAAAACGGACAGAGCATTTACAAAATTAATGACAAAACAAGAACAAGGCAGCAGATTCTCGACCTGCTCGGAATAGCTAATATTGATCCAGATGGATATAATATAATTCTTCAGGGTGATGTTATACATTTTGTCGAAATGTCACACGTGGAAAGAAGGGGAGTAATAGAAGAGATTGCAGGCATTGGCATGTATGAAGAGAAGAAGAACAAGGCATTAAATGAATTAACTAAAGTTGACCAGAAGCTGAATGAGGCAGACATTATTCTGTCAGAAAGAAAAACATATCTTCGAGAATTAAAAAAAGACAGGGATACAGCACTTAAATATAAAGAGCTTGACGACCAGATTAAAAGCAACAAGGCAACTTATCTTAATATTCAAATCACGCAGAAAAAGACGGACCAAGACAAGTATGAAGCCCAAATAAACAGCTCAAATGAAGAAATAAGAAAACTTCAGGAGCAGATAGACGAGCTAAAGAAAGGCGCTGTCGAGAAAAAAGAGCAGGTTAAGTCTATCACGTCAGAGATTGAGCAAAAAGGCGAGAAAGATCAGGTAGTCATGTTAAAAGTTGTTGAGCAGTTAAAGGTTGATGTTGCAACATTCAGGACAAGGATCATCAGCTGCCAAAACGAGATACATCGTGTCAACACAAGAAAAGACCAGCTTTTGAATTCATTAAAAGAGCTTGAAGATAAAATAAACGAGCTGAAAACCGAGCAGGGCGAAGCAGAAAAAAAGAAACTCTCAACAATTCAAACATTAAAAGAGATTGAAACAAAAATCTCTGCATTCAGGAAAAAGAACCAGCTTGACGGCGTAGATGATGTGGACAAGCAAATTGCTGACATTGACAAGAAAGCAGAGGAGAAAGAAAAAGAAATTCAGTTAATAAGGGAAGAGCAGCAGAATTTGCTGAGAGAAAAGGATAAGCTTGAATTCAGGATAAATTCTATTGAAGAGCAGATCATTAAAGTTATGGAAGTTGAAAAAACAAACAAGGCAGAAATAGATGCATTAAAGCAAAAACAGCACGAGTTCAAGAAATCAACGCTTGAATTAAACCAGATTCTTAATGAAGATTCATCATTGGCAATGCAATTGGCAAATGCAAAAGAAAAGCTGAACAAGGGCATTGAAGAATTATCAGCATTGAAGGCAAAGAATGCCGGATTAAGGGAATCAGCTGCAATGGACATGGCCACTTCAAAAATTCTTGAGCAGAAAAACAAGCTTGGTGAGATTTACGGCATGGTTTTCCAGTTGGGAGAAGTAGAAAGCAAATACAGTTTGGCATTAGAAATCGCAGCAGGTCCAAAAATAAAAAGTATTGTTGTTGACAGCGATAAAACAGCAGCAAACTGCATAAATTATCTAAAACAAAACAGATTAGGTACAGCAGCATTTCTTCCATTGAACAAAATAAAGCCGTCTAAAGAAGAGCCGAATATCAAGAATTTTCTTTCGACCAACGGCGTTATTGGCAAGGCAATAGACTTGGTTAATTTTGAGTCAAAATTCAAAAATGTATTTTCTTATGTCTTTGGAAATACACTTGTTGTTGAAAATATTGATGTTGCAAGAAGGGTTGGTGTCGGCAGTATAAAAATGGTGACTGTTGACGGTGATCTTTCAGAAATGAGCGGCGCAATGCACGGCGGGTTTAGGCAGAGGGAACGAAGCCTGAAATTCCTTGAGAAAGAAGTTACATCACGCTTAAAAGAGCTTGAAACCCAAACTGCTGACAGTGAAAATCTGGTCAATGTGCTTTCAAAAAGAAAAGAAGAAAACGAGGAAAAAATAACAAGATTAAGAGAATTCAAAGCATCATTGGAAGGCGAGATTATCAAGACTGAAAAATCATTGCATCTTGGCTCAGAGGATCTTGACGCCTCAAAGAAACTAAAAAAGGAAATAAAAGATCAGATTGAAGAGGCTGACAAAAAGATAACATCAATAAATCTTAAAGTCAGTTCAGTAAACAAAGATTTAGCGTCATTAAAAATAAAAAAACAGGAATTAAGGGACAAGATAATGCAGTTAAGAAATCCAAGATTAATAGCAGAATTAAACACTTTTGAGCAGAAAAAGGAGCAATTGAAAGAAGAGCTGACCAGAATTGAGTCAGATGTAAAGAATTATACCATGCAGTTAAAAAATATCCTTATCCCTGAGCAGGAAAATATTTCTAAAATTATTAAACAGCACGATAAGGAGATTATAGTTTTCAATAATGAAACAGACGACTTGAACAAAAAGATTGCAGTGTCAGAAAAAGATCTTAAGGAAAAAGAAAAGAAGCAGGCAGAATTCTATTCAAAATTCAAGGAATTGTTTGGAAAGCGCGATGCATTGACAGAACATGTCCAGAAATTAGAGACAAAAATAATAACCTCAGAAGAAAAAATAAGGGGCATTGAGCAGAGGACAAACATACATGCAGTAGAGAATGCAAGAGTAAAGGCAGAGATATCTGCATTAATGGAAGAATTCTCCAAGTACAGCAATGTTGAGCTTTTCAAGTCCAAACCTATTGAACAAATTAAGAAAGATATTGCAGAATTTGAAAAAATGGCAAGGGACATAGGCAATGTCAACATGCGCGCCCTGGAAGTTTATGATTCTGTCGAGAAAGAATACAATTCATTAGTTGAGAAAAAAGACACATTAACAAGAGAAAAAGAAGAAGTGCTTGTTATGATAAATGAAATAGACACAAAAAAGAAAGAGCTGTTTATGAAATCTTTTGAAGTCATTAATACTAACTTCCAGACAATGTTTTCCAAGATAACAACAAAAGGAGAGGCATTCTTGGAAGTGGAAAACATGGAGGATCCGTTTTTAGAGGGCGTCGGCATTAAAGTCAGGTTAACAGGCAAGAAATTCCTCGATATAAGAAGTTTGTCAGGCGGAGAAAAAACCCTTACAGCGTTAGCATTCCTGTTCTCAATCCAAGAGCACCAGCCAGCTTCATTCTATGTGTTTGACGAGGTTGATGCAGCCCTTGACAAGAGAAATTCAGAAAAGCTTGCCCAATTAATTAAAAATTATTCTGACAAGGCGCAGTATATTATTATTTCTCATAACGACGGAATAATCAGCGAGGCAGATGTTCTTTACGGCGTCAGCATGGACGAGCACAACGTGAGCAAGGTTGTGAGCTTGAAGGTGTAGGATTTTTGTATTAGACAAGTTTAGGAAATTAGAAAAAAGGGAATTTTCAATAGCCAACTAATCACATAATTAGATGCTAACAAATAGGTTATGTGTGTCAAGTTCTAGCAACAAATAAAATAAAAAATATAAACTAAAAAAAGTATTCAAAACGATTATTCGTAGCAGAGATATGATTTATCCCAATCATCAACTTTACTACATATATCTTTACATTTGCCATTATTATCTGGACCACTGCAACCAAAAAAATCTTTTGGTAAAGGATCAATTGGATCATATGTACATGCATCTGGTGGTGAATAAAAACAAAATTTAGTTGGTGTTTTCTTATTTTCTTTTATTATTTTAAATGATTCTATATTCAATGATTTATTTGTATATGTTATTTCTTGTTTCTTTTCACACAAATACGAGTTCTCCCAAGATGAGCCGCAAATATCTTTACATTTGCCATTATTATCTGGACTGCCACAACCTATAAACTCTTTTGGTAATGAAATATTGCCTGAATCATCATATGAACATCCGTCTGGTGGGGAAAAAAAGCATTTATTGGCATATGTAGTTTTTACTACTTTTCTCGCTTCTCCAGCCAAGTCTTCATCACTTGTCTCTTTACTTAATAATTTCACATTCCATATACTAGATGTTAAGAATACAATAGCTACAATTGCAACTATAGCAACAATACTCAAATATAACCAATTATTTTGTTTAGAATCAATTTCCTTTTTTCTCATTATTTCACCTCATTTTATTACAATTTATTGTAATTTATGTTATCTTAAATAACTGCATTTAAATATTTTTTGTTAATATGTATGTATTAAGCCTACCCTAATTTTGTCAGCTTTGCTATGATATCTCGTAAGACTATCAGGAAAGCGAAAACCATCGGTAAACTCAAGTTCCTTTGCTGTGTCTTAAATAATCAGGTTTTCGCCAAAGCTGACTGGTAGGCTTAATACATACGTTAATATTTATAAATTTCACCAATATTCTTTCTTTTGATGATAATTAACCATTTCAAATCAGAACTTAATAATCTCAAAATAAAGATAGACAATGAACTAAACAATTTCTTCAGCGAAACTATAACAAGCGAAACTATAACAAATAAAGATATAACAAATAAAAATATAACAAATAACAAACTCAACTTCAATAAACCATTTTTAGAAGCAATAAAAGAATTCACATTAAGAGGCGGCAAAAGAATAAGGCCTATTCTTGTCATAAAAGGTTTTGAAGCTTTTGAAAAGAATGAGATATCAGAATCAATGATGCATGAACTAATTAAAACAAGCATTTGCATTGAGCTAATGCAATCTTCTTTTTTGATTCACGACGACATAATGGACGAGGCAGATACAAGAAGAAATAAGCCAACACTGCATAAATTATTTGAGCAACAAGAATTATCTGAACAGCAAAACAATGATAAAAAATTAAGTGAAAGTCTTGCAATTCTCGCAGGTAATATCGCAATGGTTTTAGGTCAAAATATTATTCTTAACTCAAATTTTAATGATGAAATTAAACAAAAAGCCATCATAAAATTTAATGAAATCGTAGAAATGACAAACCATGGCCAGCTTTTAGACCTTATTATCTCAGAAAAAAACATTAGTGGCGTAAGCGAGGAAGAAATAAATCAAGTGATGCTGTTAAAGACTGCAAAATATACTATCGAAGGACCTTTGCATTTAGGCGCGATACTTGCAGGCGCAAATAAAGAACAATTGCATCAATTATCAGCTATTGCATTACCCCTCGGCATTGCGTTTCAGATACAGGACGATATATTGGGCATTTTTGCAGACGAGAAAACCCTCGGAAAATCCATTTTTTCAGATATTCAGGAAAATAAAAAAACACTGCTGATGTGGTATGCATACAATAAAGGCAACCCTGAACAGAAAAGATTCATTAAATCAATTCTTGGAAAAAGAGATATAACTTCCAACGAATTTGAAGAATTAAAAAGAATAATTATTGATATTGGTTCATTAGAATATTCAAAAAATATGGCTCAATCACTTGTAAATGATGCAAAAAACAATATCAACAATTCATCAATAAATCAAGAAGCAAAGGATTTCTTATTGCATTTTGCAGAATATTTGATCAAAAGAGAAAAGTAATCAAGATTTAACATTTTATACGCTTAACTTTTACCCGCCGCTTCCGACGCCGGCTTCTATAACATCAGCCATGACTTTATTAAATTTGCTGACATATTTCCAGAATTTGTAGTCTTGGACAGCCTGCCATGAAACAGGATTATGCCAGCCACCTAATAAAAGGTTCATCTTTACTTTTCTGATTGTATCTTTAATCTCATGATAGGTTGCGACTTCTTCACCCCATTTAAATTCTCTTCTGCCATTATTTTCGCCAAGTTCATATTGATATCTTTGCATGGCAGTATTATTAGCTTCTTTTAGATAAGCATCTAAGAATCGTTTGTATTGGTCAAGCAATTGCTGGTATTGTTTTGCATGAAACAATGCAGTATAACTTTCAGAAACAATTCCTAACTTCAAATCAATACCCTCTTTTTTTTCATCATCGCCGAATTCGTCAATGATACTAATGATATTATCTTTGCTGCTTTTATCTGCTTTACTGCTCTTTTCATTCTCATTACTTTTTCGTTTAGTATCTGCTTTATTATCTACTCTTGCATCTATTTTAATTTTCACTCTATCCCCTTCCCTATTTGTTCTCTTAATAACTCTTAGAGCGGGTTTTTTTTTAGTAGAAGCAGAGCTGCTTAAATCAAAATATTGTGGACCAAGCTTTATCTGCTCAACAACATCAAACAAACTTAAAACCATAGTTTAAACCTCAGCATATGCCTTAGATTAAGAAGAGTATGAATGTATTCATTTAAAAATGTTGTTTAACTGCAGAATGTTTTTTACCCGCCGCTTCCAACCAAGTCGTGTATGACAAAACTCATCTGTTCATTAAACTTGCTGCAATATTTCCAGAATTTGTAATCCTGCGCCTCCTGCCAGCTTACCTGATTGTGGCCGCTTAAATCTCCGTTTGAACCTGCCCCGAGTAAAGCATTCATTTGAATTCTTCTGACAATATCTTTAATCTCGCCGTAAGTCACAACTTCCTGCCCCCATTCAAATTTCCTTTGTTTATCGTCGTCATTGTTATTATTATAAGCGCTGTAAGGCGAAGAAGCAGCATTGTTTGCATCCCTAAGATATTCTGCCAAAAAACGCTTATATTCATCTAACTGTTTTTGGTATTGCTCGAGATGAATCCTTTCAAACCCATCCATCTTTAATGTGATAAATTCAATCTGCTCATCCAGTTCATCCTTGTGTTTTCTTGATTCGTCAATTATAACAACTATATCTTTATCTTTGCTATTCTTATCTTCATTATTTATTTCTTGATTATTCCTTTCTTTCTGTTTTCTGATTTCTTCTTCATTTTTATCTTTTTCACTATGTTCTTTATTCTTTTGTTCTTCACTATTATTATGATTAACCTCTTTTTTTCCATTAACCCTTGTTGACAAAACTTTCTGATCAATATGCCCATCTATATTGTTATTATCAGTTAGACAATTAACTCTTTTTTCATCTCTTTTCAAAAGAGGAGTAAATTTAGAATAATCCATACCCACATTTATATTTTCAACCAGTTTTAACAATAATCTTAAATCAAATGTTTCGATGATCATATTATTATCACTTTTCTTTTCTCACTTTTAATCTATTAGTATATATTTATTTGATTTCTTTTGCTCTCAATCCTGTTTATTCACTCTCAATCCGTTTGTGGGCGCAGCCACACGTCTTATGAAAAATTTTAAGGTTTTTTGAAGTCGTCGTCTTAAAAAAATAAAATTAAATCTCATCATGAGATGGGTGGCTTCGCCCAGGAACTAAAACTAAACAACTTAAACTAAATAAATACGAATTAATACTATTATTAATCTTATGTACCTTCTCGCCATGAGTTAAGATATTCTATCTGCTCAGGTGTAAGTCTATCGATTTTAATACTCATTGCATCTAATTGCAGTTTTGCGATGTTATCATCAATTTCAGCAGGAAGTTGAATAACTTTAACTGGTAATTTACCTTTATTTTTTGCCAAATATTCACAAGCTAATGCCTGCCCGCAGAAACTTGTGCTCATAACTTCGCTGGGATGCCCTTCTGCAGCAGCAAGATTAACAAGCCTTCCTTCACCGCACAAAAATATCTTTTTTCCGTTTACAACATACTCGTCGAGGAATGGCCTTACTCTTCTCTCGCTGGAAGCTATCTCCTTTAATCCTTTTACATCAATCTCAATATCGAAATGGCCGGAATTGGCAATGATAGCTCCTTCTTTCATCTGTTTCATGTGCTCTGTTCTTATTACATGCTTGTTTCCTGTTAAAGTGCAGAAAATATCACCAATCTTGCACGCATCTTCCATTTTCATCACTCTGAAACCATCATAGGCAGCCTGCAATGCGCAGAAATTATCAATCTCTGTTACAATAACATTTGCTCCCAAACCTTTACATCTCATGGCAAATCCTTTTCCACAGTCGCCATATCCCAAAACAACAATTGTTTTGCCTGCAAACAGGATGTTGCTTGCCCTAATTATGCCGTCGACAGTTGACTGCCCTGTTCCATAATAATTGTCTAAAAGGTGTTTTGTTTTGTTGTCATTGACAGCAATCATTGGGCATTTTAATGCATTATCCTTTTCCATTGCTTTTAATCTTATTACTCCAGTTGTTGTCTCCTCGCAGCCGCCAATAATTTCTTTCAAAAGTTCAGGATGCTTTAAATGAATCTCGCTTACTAAATCGCATCCGTCGTCAATAGTAATATGCGGTCTGAAATTAACTATATAATTAATGTAGCGGTAATAGTCCTCTTTTGTTTCTCCTTTGTAAGCCCAGACTTTCACGCCTTCTTTTGCGAGAGCAGCAGCGACGTCATCCTGCGTGCTTAAAGGATTGCATCCTGTGATTGCAACATCTGCGCCTCCTGATATTAATGTTCTGACAAGATTAGCTGTTTCTTTTGTCACGTGCAGTGCCATTCCTATTCTTATGCCTTTCAAAGGCTTTTCTTTCTCAAACCTTTTTTTGACATTCATCAATGCACTCATATGCATTTCTCCAAATTCAATATTTTTTGAACCTTGATCTGCTAATTTGATATCTTTTACTTCGTATGTTTTGCATGTATCCATATATAAAGACCTCCGAATAAGATACTAAAAGTGATTAATTTTCGAACAAATTAATCACTTTTGTATATAATGAACATTTCCAATTTGATTTCTATTTCATTTCTAAATTTTAAATTAAACTATTGTTCTAAACACTTTCAAACACACAACAAACCAATTATATATTTTGTGATATTGTTTTCGCTATACTTTTTGTTGTATTTTTTGTTGTGTTTGTTGAGGAGTTATTCTTCTATCGAATATTAAAAACTAAAGAAAAAAATCCAAACTTTTCGAAATATTTAAATACTAGTTCTGCACTGGATTAAATATTGTTTTATTTAGATAGCTCAACAACCTCTGGGGAGAGTCGTGTTGGGAATGATAATCAAAATGAAAAAAGAAGGAGATAAGAGGTGTTAAGATGGAAAAAAAAGTATTTCTAGCTCTAGCTTTATTGATATTATTTGTTCTTGGTGCAAGTTTTGCATTAGGTGCAAGTATCTATACAAAAATGGGAACTAAACCCAGCCAATTGTATAATCTTACTAATTCTACAACCTATTGGATTTTAGGGTTTAGGGTGTGGAGTAATATTGATGATTCACTCACACAAATAATAATTAACACCACGACAGAAGGAAGTAGCTTTAATCCAGCGAATGATTTAGAAGCATTGACTACTCCTGGCTCAAATGCAGGTGTACAAATCTACAGAGATACAAATACTAATGGTGTTTATGATGCAGATACTGATGCAGGTGTTACTTCTGGTGCAAGCTGGTCAAGCTGGGGTGCATCAGGTAATGGTTATAAGTCCACAATGTCAGGTATCACAGCTGGAACTTATAATGTTTCAAAAGGTGAACCAACTACGGATAATTTCTTCGTTATAGTTAAAACAAGGGTTATAGATGGACAAAAATTATATCCAACAGACGCAGTCAAATTTAATACAACTATTTCAGAAGTCAGAACTAATTCTAATACAACAGGGATCACTCCACCACCACATACTAACGTTACATCTAACACACTTACAATTGATGGCTCTAATCCAACAATTTCTCAGTTTATTACACGGGACAATAATTCAAATGGATATATAGAAGGAATAGAAGTAACTTTTTCAGAGCCAATTAATGATAATACTCTTAATTCAACCATGGCTAATTATTGTTTTAGGGTGAGAGGTGCTGATGATGGTTTGATGATATGGACAACTGGAACAGCAAGAAATGATACAATTATTGAAATTAATTTTACGCAGATACAATTTACTAATATGACTCCAACTGTCAATTACACCATGAACGATACTTGCGGGATCACAGATGTAGCAGGAAACTTTTTGCAAAGCATTGCAAATACTGTTTCAATAGACGGGGCACCACCTGTTTTTATGGGTGTAGGCAGTGCTAATTCATGTTATTCTTATGATAATGATAAAGATGGAAACTTAAATAATATGAACTGTTCAATGAGTGAAAATATATCACTTAATACAATTACAACCAACCAGTTTAAAGCATTTGTGAATTCTGGTGGCGCTGCAACAAATAATATGCAGCTAACAATTTCATCTGTTTCAAATGTCAGCAGAGGTCCGGACCAAAATAATATAACTATTACATTTAATGATGCAATCGCAGGGACAGGCAATGCCAGTTTAAATTATAGTGGTAATTCATTGTTTGATTCAAAAGGTAATAGAACTCCCTCTAATTTTACTATTGGTGTTGTGGACTCAGCAGGGCCAGTATGGACAGATGTAGTAACAAGAGATAATAATAGTAATGGTAATGTTGAAGGTTTTAAAATCACATTTACAGAAGATGTAGCAGATAATTCACTTGGAACAAATATAAGTTTCTGTTTCAGGGTTCTTAACTCTGACGATGCATCAGTTACTTCTAACACAGGAGATGGTGTAAATGATAATGTTTTATTCCTTAATTTTACTCAACAAACATGGACAAACACAACACCCACTATTAATTATACTGCTAATAACTCCTGCAGTTTTTCAGATGCATCACCACCAGGTAGTTCAATTCTTTCAGCTTTACAACCTAACAAACAATCTGTAGATGGTGCTCCACCTGTGTTTTTAACAGCAGCATCTTGGGATACTGATAATGATGGTAAACTTAATATAATTAACTTTACAATGAGTGAGAACGTTACAACTTCATCAAGCCTTAAATTTGTTAATGTATGGGCAATGAATGTAAATTATGGCAGTCCTACAGAAAACAGGCAAATTGCAGGAGCAGGCATTGTTGGTTCATCAGGACCAGGGAACAATATAACTTGGAATGTAAACGATGTTGTTTATGGAACAGGCAATGTTAGTTTAAATTATGTTGCTGCTGCTGATGCAATTAATGATACACAACGTAATCATACACTTGGTAATAGTTCTGTAACAATCACAGACAATGCTGCACCAATCTTCCTTTATAAGGGAACATTGGATAATGATAACAATGGTTGGATAGATGCTTTCCAGCTAAATTTCTCAGAGGGAATAGGTAATTATACATATGGTACAACCAAAAACGCATTTAATGCAACGCATAATTTTAGCATTGGCTTCTTAGGTTCAAATTTAAGTTCTGGTGTAGGTGCAGGTGCTACATGTGGTGTGGCTGATGCATTGTGTATCCCACAAGCAGATATAGTAATTGATCCTGACAATAGTTTTGGCGGTGTTAATGATAGCGTCATATTTTTAAATTTAACCAGGGGCAAGAGCTATAACTTCTCTTCTGGTTATTCTGCAAACGTTACTTTCTCACCAAATGGAACTTCCCTTGTTGAGGATATGGTTGGTAATGATTTACTAGCAAATGTGTCAGCTGAAAACGCAACAGATGGCGCAGCGCCAGTATTTTGGAGTGCTATTGCAATGGATATTAATAAGGATGGAAGTGTTGACTTTATTAATCTTTCATTGAGCGAACAAGTAAGTGGACCAACTATATCTACAGATGCTTTTGAAGCAAATGTTTCATACGGTAAGGATGGTAGTGGAAATTCAATAACGCGTCAGTTGTCTATAAATGGTGCTCCACTCATGACAAATACATCTGATCAAAGAGCTAATATTACTATCAAGCTTGATGATGCAGTAATAGGAACAGGCACAATTACCTTATTATATAATTATAGTGCAACAAATGGTGCTTACTGGATAACAGACAAAGCTGGATTAAAAGCAGCTGGAAACAGTTCAATTGTAGTAACTGATAATGCAAGTGCAGTTGTTTTAACAGAGTATACTGTTGACGGCAATACAAATGGATACCTTGATGCAATAAAAGTAAATTTCTCTGAATCAGTATTAGATTCCAGCTTTGCAGATGCTGCTGATAACATTACAGTTGGAAGTATAGCACGAGCATCTATAACATTTAGCACTGGCGATGTTATAAATGATAATGTTGTATTTTTGAACTTTTCAGGAACAACTTATAATACAGGTGCTACTCCCAACGTGAATTTTTCAATCAATTCAAATAATGGAACAAGCAATATGACTGACTTATCTTTCCTGAATATTTCCTCTAACACAACTGATGAATTATCAACAGATAAGGCAGTTCCAGTGTTTTTGTCAGCTTATACCACAGATGAAGATAAAAATGGAGCATTAGATACTATTAATCTTTCAATGAGTGAAACTTTAGTAGCAGGAGTAAATATAAAAGGAACATGGGCAGCAACAGTCAATTATGGACCTGCAACCAGAACACTTACAATCAGCTCTGTAAATCCAATAGCTGCAGGCAATGTTACATTAAAACTAAACAATGCAGTATTTGGAACAGGTGCAATGACATTGTCATATACTACCGCAGCAGGAGGCGTTAATGATTCAGTTGGCAATGCAGTTCCAACAAATGCATCTGTTACAGTATCAGATAATGCATCCGCAGTCATCTTTTCAGAGTATACTGTTGACGGCAATACAAATGGGTACTTAGATGCAATCAAAGTGAATTTCTCTGAACCAATATTAGATTCCAGCTTTACTGATACAGGTGATAACATT
>JAGVYH010000054.1 GCA_018303325.1 Candidatus Woesearchaeota archaeon | reverse complement strand
GGACAGAAAAGAGAAGACAGGGTAAGTACTGCAGATATGCTTACGTCTCTATGGCACAACCTTTGCTGGCTGGGATAGCTTATTTCTGTCCCACACTCAAGACAACCAATATATTTATATATAGGCACGGGCATTAATAATATTATATAAATTCCCGTGACTATATTCGTGGACTTTAACTAAATTAATACAAATATTAAAGTCCACCGCTATATTACAAATAACATAAAATTACAAAAAAGGGTGATTATGTGAAAAATTCGAAAAAAAACAGAAAACTTAAGTTAAAATTAAATACATTAAATTATCAAAAGATATTTCTTATCCTATTTTCAGTGGTTGCTTTTGTTTTAATAATCAGCTCATTGGCAACAGACGATTCCTTTGTAGGAAAAGCAGTATTGGCAATACAAGGATATGCTGTTGTAAATGTTGCAGATGAAGAGTTGTCTGCATATACAGAATGTTTATCTTGGGCAACGCCAAAATATCCCACTCCTATTTATGACTATGTTGACAGATATTGTTCATGTTATGTTAAAGGGTTTGATAATTGTGAAGCATATATCAGCGAGAGAAAAGTATGCAAAAGCGGATTTTTACCAGACAAGAAAAAATGTGGTGATGCCACTAATGTTAATGCATACAAATATCTATATCAAGATTACCAGTTTGCTGATTGTACAACTAAAGCATATAAAATACAGGATTGTTATAATAAAGGGTGTGATGCAGATAGCAATCAGTGTAATATAGATATTTGTAAGGAAACTGATAAAGGGTATAATATCTATGAGCAGAGCGCAGTCACTGGCGAAGATTCCATCGGCAGTAGATTTGATGATCAAGATTCTTGTATAAACCCAACAACACTTAAAGAATATTATTGTGTAAATGGTATTGTGAATACGAAATTAGAGCCTTGTGAATATGGTTGTATTGAAGGAAAATGTATAACAGTCAGCTGCACAGATTCTGACGATGGAAAGAACAAAATTTATCTTAAAGGAACAGTAAAAGGCGGGATACCGTCAAAAACAGGAGCAGTAAATATAGTAAGTGACTCCTGCGAAGACAAAAAAACATTGCTCGAATATTTCTGCGGTGAAGGCGGTTCAATAGGATATACTAAAATAGAATGCGAGAATGGATGCAGCAACGGAATATGTGTATTTAGCGTTGAATGAGAAGATAGCTTACATTTTATTTTATGCTTGTATTATTCTTTACCTTTTAATTGAATTATATTGTAGTTATTCAGTTCCTGGCATGTCCAACCCGTTCACTATGAAAATTAGGTGTTGGGTGCTAAGTGCTAGCGGCGATAATTCATCGTAACTAGAACCCAGCACCTATTTTTATTTTTCATGTGACGGTGGACTTCGTCCCACAAACGTGTTAGAAATTAGAAAATAAATTGAGAAACAAGAAATCACCCAAATAAACTCAAGGTATTCTCCTCAAGTGCCTTACTATATAATTATCTTCTGTAAAAACAAGCTCTTCTTTTTTCTCTTGTATTTTCTGCTCTTTTGAATCTTTTTCTTTTGTGTCTTTAATCTCTTTAGAAAATTTTATCATGTCAGCTTTGTCTTTAATCTTGTTCATAGCTTCTTCCATTTCTTCAGGTGTTAACTTTTTAGGCTCCCATCTGAAATTAAGGCCATCATTGGCTTTTCTCGGCATAACATCAATAACAAGATGCTCATTTTTGGTTGCATGCCTGCCATTGCCAATAATAATATTTGTGCCTTCTGCGCCTAAACCTTGGAATAACACAGAAGCAGCATAGCTTGCAGCGTAGAAGAGTTGAGTAATTATCTTATCATCAATTGCCTCTAATGTAGGATGATGCTGTTTAGGAAAGACTAATAAATGACCAAAGATAGTAGGCTCATCTGATAAAACTGCCATTATAGCTTCATCTTCATAAACTATCTTTGCCGGATGTTTTCTGTTAATTATTTGACAAATTTTGCATTCTGCCATTTTTGTTTAATTTAATTTTGGTTTAATTTAGTATAATAAATCCACTAATCTGTTTGTGGAATGTTTCTCTGCTTCTTTATTACTACCATCATCATCATCTTCATGTTCATTATTCCTTTTTGTCTTTAAGCTTTTACCATCATCTTCATTATCATCTTTAGTAATATCATCTCTTTTGTCAGCATCTTTCTTTTCAGTCTCTGATTTCTGTTTTTGTTCCCGTAACAAAACCTCTTTTCTTAGTTCTGTTAGATCAACATCACCAAATGTTTCCTTTAGTTCTGGTATCTCTTCCATTTTTTGCTTTAGAAGATTGAGATTATTTATCAGCATTGATTTAAGAACAGGATTTTTGTCGAGAACATTAAACAAATAATAATTTGGCTGTTGAGTTTCTTCACCCTCTTCTTGTTCTTTTGTTGAGTTCTGAAATTCTTCTTTTTCCTCTGATATTATTTCATCTCCTTTTCCTTCTGCGGTAGTTTTTGCGAATGATTCCGTTCCTAATTTTGAATTATCATCTGGTTCTGGCGAAACATCTTCTACTTTTGGAGCGTTAAACTCAGCGTCAATTGCTTTTACCATTTTTTTGCCGGTTACTGTTTCAATAATATCATCCACGTCAATATTTGCAAACAATTCCTTGAGCTGCGGGTTTTGTGGTATCATTTGTTTGAACTGGGAAGGATTTTTAATAATCGCCTGTTTCAGCTGAGGGTTCATATTTATAATCTTAATAAGCTCTTCTTTAGAATATGCTAAACTAGGCGCAGTTTTTCCCTGCAAAGGAAACCTTGCATAAACATCTTTCATCATTTTTGGCAGATTATATTTGAGAATCTTAAATGCCTCTTCTTCTTTTCCTGGATCAACAGTTATTTTCTCATATTCAAACACAGAAAGCCCATCATTTTCTTCTCGTGGAATAATATGAAGCATGAAATGCTGAGATTGCTGGCCAGCAGCAGCGCCGTTTGCAATGAAGACAGTATCGCCAAAAACCAGCATACCTTCTTTTACTGCTTTGCTTAGCTGCTTAACTTTCACAGCAAGAGATTCAAATGTTTGTGGAGGGATTAACGGAAGAATAGGATAATGTTCTTTTGGCATTACTAACAAATGGCCTTTGTTTGCAGGATTAATATCAAGAATAGCAGTAATTACTTCATCTTCATACACGACTTTTGAAGGTATTTCTCCTTTAATAATCTTGCAGAAAGGGCATTGCGCCTTCTGCGCTTCTAATGCCTGCTGTTGTTCTGGTGTGAGCTGCATAAATTGTTTTAAGAGAAGATATAATTTATATAATTTCTGGTTGATTAAAAACCTTTATAAAGTTAGGGTATTCTTCTTTTTGTCTATGAATTGCATAATATCAGAAGAACTAAAACCAAAACTTTTGGAAAAGAAAGATATTTTTCCTGACATACTTGGCCAAGACAAAGTAAAATACCAGTTAAGATCTACTTTGATGTGCGGAAGACACATTGTCATTGTAGGTCCGCCTGGCATTGGCAAGACAACATTAGCTAAAAGCGTAGCAAAATTATTGCCAGAGATAAAGGTAAATGATTGTGGATACAACTGCAATCCTCTGAAACCATTATGCCCTAATTGTAGAAAGGGTGAAAAAAAGAAGATAAAAACAATCACTGGCTTACAACGTTTTATTAGGGTTCAGGGCAGTCCTGACCTAACTGTGGAAGATCTTATTGGAGATATTGACCCTATCAAAGCAATAAAGTTTGGTGCTTTGTCAATAGAAGCATTCACACCAGGCAAAATATTCAAAGCAAATAATGGCATTTTATTCTTCGACGAGCTAAACAGATGCCCAGAAAAATTACAAAATGCATTGCTGCAAGTCCTAGAAGAGAAAAAAGCTACTATTGGCAGTTATGATGTTGATATTGAAACAGACTTTGTACTTATAGCAACCATGAATCCGCAGGATTCATCAACTGAAAAATTAAGCAATGTGTTATTAGACAGGTTTGATGTAGTTTACATGGATTATCCTGAAACAATTGAAATAGAAAAGAAAATTGTAAAAATCAAAGGTGTCGATTTAGGGATTAATTTTCCAGATAATCTGTTGCATTATTCAGTAGCATTTGTTCATGAGTTAAGAAACAATGATAACCTTGAGCAAAAACCGAGCGTAAGAGCAACTCTTGGCTTGTATGAAAGAGCACAGGCAAATGCAAAAATAAAAGGAAGCAAGGCAGTTTCTTTTGAAGATATAAAAGAAGCTATATTTTCTGTAATTTCACACAGGATTAAGCTCAAACCGTCAATAAAATATCTTCAAGACCCATTAAAGTTTATTGATGAAGAGTTCAAAAAATTCTTAGAGGAAAACCCCGGCTTTTCTTCCGATAAAGAGAAGAGAAGCGAGGTGAAGGGGTAGCGAAACATCAAGATTTGATCAGGAAGAAGCAGAAAATGATACCGGCGATGAGCTTAAAAATAATAAAAAGTCTGAAAAGAAACGAATAAAAGAATTTTCATTATTAGACGGCAGGCAAAAGACAACAAAAGGAATGAGCGAACTAATGCATTCTTTGGCAGAAGATGATAAGAAAACAATAGAGAATGGCAAAATAATCATGACGTGCCTTGATCAAGGCATTAAAAGTTTTACACCAGATTTAATGTTTGAAAAATTTGTAGATAATTATAAACTGGCAAAACAAATTTATGGTGAATCATTGGTGAGTTATTTAAGCGGTTATGATCCTAAATATATTGAAAAAAATATTAAAATACCTGAATTTCAGAGAGAAATGAAAAAAAAGATAAAGGAGAAATTGATTGACTTAAAGGCAGATGGATTCATAGACAAGAATCAAACAATATCTGAAAAAGGTATTGATCTCGCAGGGCTTGTTCTTTACACTGAAGAAATTGACAATCTAATGCCAAAGGGTATTCTCGGAGAGAAATTTCATAAAAAGAATTATATTTATGGCGATAAGACAGATATAAAATCATTCAAAAAAACAGACAGGTATAGAGATTTAGCATTAAGAAACTCTATTAAAACATCGATAAGACGTGGATATGATACTTTGAGAGTTGAAGATTTGAAAAGTTTTAGCCGAGAAGCAAAAGGCCAAATCTACTTAGTGTATGCTTTGGACAGCAGCGGAAGCATGAAAGGGGACAAAATTTCAATGTGCAAAAAGGCAGGCGTTGCTCTGGCATTTAAGGCAATAGAAGAAAAAGATAAAGTTGGATTGATTGTTTTTGGCAAAGAAGTTAAACAATTAGTTATGCCGACAGATGATTTTATGATGCTGTTGAGAGAGATTACATCTATTAATGCATCATCTGAAACCAATTTAACATCAACAATAAAGAAATCAATAGAAATGTTTCCTGCGCTGGATGTAACAAAGCATTTAATTATTTTGACAGATGCGCTTCCAACAATAGGCAAGGATCCTGAAGAGGAAACAATAAACGCAGTCAATTTAGCAGTAAGCAATGGAATAACTATTTCTATTATAGGAGTTAATCTTGATAAAAAAGGCGAAAAACTGGCCAAGAAAATCGTTGAGTTAGGCAGAGGAAAGTTATATATTGTCAAGGATGCAAAGAATGTAGATAAGATTATTCTTGAGGATTATTATAGCATTTATAGTAAGTGACGTAAATTTTTATACAAATCGTGTCACTTATTATATCTCGGGAATCAAAGATTCCTGAGAGGTTAGAAAGCTTTGCTTTCCAACCTTTATCGGACATAACACTTTGTATATTTCAGATTAAATGTAAAATTAGTTATTAATTCATATTTAATCTGAAAGATTAAAAATTTAATTCATTAAATTTTCAATAACTATTTATGTCCGATATTATAGATAAGATATTTGTATATTTGATTGAAAAAGTTCTTAATATGACATTCTAATGACAAAATATATAAAAAAGATAGATTAGAATATCAATATGCTTCAATTTTGGTGGAAATTAAAACGGCATTTGACATGGAAAACATCTGAAATAAGAGATATACTTATAACAATATTAGCTGTAGCATTTATCTTTGCCTATGATGACAAACAGCCGGTATTCCACTTTAATTTTTGGCTGTTTAATTTTTTCAAACATATATTGATAGTTGGCTTATGTGTGATGATTTATGATTTAGGCCATAAAGTTTCTTCGATTTTTATGAACCTAACATCTGAATACAAAATGTGGTCAGTTGGATTGTTGATTGGTGTTATTATCGCAGTCCTTTCTAAAGGCAAGATTTATTTGATTCTTCCGGGCGGAATCCTCTTCCACCATTGGACTGTGATGAGACTAGGGCATTTTAGGTATGGGCTTAATTATTTTACAACAGGGTTATTAGCTGCAATGGGTCCTGTATTTTTGCTGTTATTTGCGACATTTTTTAAGACAATAGCATTATTTGGTTTAAGCTCTGATTTGTTTAATCGTATAACATTTATTTTCTTGTATTTTGCAATCTTTGCAATGCTTCCATTTCCGAGACATGATGGCGCGCATTTATATTTTGCCAACAGAAACTGGTATGTAATCTTTTTGTTCTTTTTAATAGGATATATATTCCTTTACAAACTGCATTTTTATTCACTGATATTCGCAGCATTGATAGGGTTAGTCGTGTGGCTGATTTATTATATTACATTTGAAGAATCAGCGTGGGCATTTGGATAGTGTAAATGATATCGTAAATTTTTAACAAAAAGAAGAAATCATAATATGCTTAACAAAAATATATTCAAAAACAAAAAAGCATCAGGTATAGGATTTTGGGATCCTTTAGAGAATTGGGCAGAAATACCTGCATTGCTTTTGCTAATTGTTGGTTTCATAATTGCATTATGGTCGAGAAGCGCAGTGGTTACTTATATTGTAATTATACTTTGCGGCATTATTGCTGGGAGAGGCATAAAAGTAAGGCAGTATGTCCACAAGATTGCATATACTGTTGTCATCATTGCATTTCTGATTGGATTTAGCTTAGGCAGTTTTTATGGAAAAACAAAGTTTATTTTGGTATTGTTTATTATTGGGTGTTATATTGGCTATGTTCTGCACAGCAAAGAATGGATATAGAATAATATGTATTTATTTAGCTGATTTCAATCTCCTCTTAACTTCTTTTTCTCGCTCCCAATCTTATTTACCGCTCCCTGCACGTTTGTAGAACGCAGTCCACCGTCTTATGAAACAGTTAGAACGCTTGAAGGTCTGAAAGCTCGAAGGTGCGCTTTAGGGGTCGCACTTTCAAACTGTCAAGCTTTCTAACTTTCAAACCATCTTACCTTTCTTAGTGAACGTTTGGCTGCGCCCAGTAACGAAAAGAATCAAAAAAACAATTATTGCCTGTATGCATTTGTAAACAACATATTTAACCAAAGACCTCTTTCAGTTACTTGCCCTTTTGCAACACAGCCAAGATGCTTAAAATAGTCTGACATCGAAACAGCATAATTTTCTATCTGTTGTTTTCTTTCTTCATGATTTATGCCATCAATTAAACGTGCCCTTAGACCAACTTTCAAATTGTTTGTGTTTTTATCGCCTGCAAGAACAACAGTATAATCACCTTGTGTATACATTGCTGCCTGTTGCCCAATCCCTTCAAGTATAGCAGGCAATCTTCTCAATGAAGGATCAATTAATGTTGCTCTTTCTACACCACCCTCAGCATCAAATGCAAGTTCTATGTTATGAGTAATATTTCCATAATTATTGGTTATATTATTTACTCTTACAACATTCATTCTTCTTAAGTCACCTACAAAATCTTCAACAAAATAAGTTCTAAATAATCGTTTGTAATCTTCACCAAGATCAGTTTCAAATTTTGTAACTAAATTTGCTAATGTTGGGCGTACCGGTGTCAAATCTGTATGTTCTAACAATTCTTCAGAAAATTGCTGCATTTGAATTAGTGCTCTATAAAATTTATCTCTTACTTGATTCCCCTCACTAATAACTCTTCGTAAAGATCTGGCAATTCCTACTCTTTCTTTTAAATAGTTTGCAAGTTTTGTTGTAGGTGTGACTTGATCTTTTAAGCTAGTTAGTACTTGATCTTTTAAATAAGTTCGAGGTGGTATTGTAAACTTAAAGCCATTAAGCATACTATCTACATCTTCCTTACTTTTAAAGCCAGTAAACATCTCAGTTAATGCATAAGAAATTGTTCCTGCTTTCATTCTCTGTTCAACTGCCATTGCCAATGCAGGACCATTATTTGGATGAGGTAGATTAATATCATATAAAATTACGTCAATATTTCTTTCTTGAACTGCACTTGCGATCCTCCAGATATAATCTGCGCCGTCATTATCTACTAAAATATTAAATGCAGTGTATCCTTGCGCATTTAATCCTTCTGTAACAACCTCGCATATTGCTTTGTCATCATCAACGACGAGAACTCTGCCTAATTTTTGTTTAAGCGCATCAAAAGCTTGTTGTGCTGCATCTTGTAACTTCTTTCCTGAATCACTTCCTTGTACTCCTACCATTTTTATTACCTCCAAAGATTAACTAATTCTGTTCAACACCATATTATCAAACATAATATTCATTTGTTGAGCCGGTTGTTATATTACCCTTTGGCAAAACAATTATGACTTCACAACCTTTTCCTTTCTCTGATTTAATATCTAAAGTTCCTTTATAATGATCGACAAGACCCCAAATAGTAAAATACCCTAAACCTGTACCTTCTCCTGATACAACGCTTCTTCTTTCTAATATAGCTCGTCGTGTTTCATCATTCATGCCAATACCATTATCACCAAAAACCAATTTAATCTTATCATTTAAATCCCATCCACGTATATAAATTAAAGGATTAGGATTACTATTTACAGCCCTGTTTGAATTCCTATAAAAATTATATAATGCACTAGTAAACAGATCTTCATACAACATTAGAGTATATGTTCCTTCTTCAAAATGTACATTTCCTTTAAGAATAGGATAATCAGAAGGGAATGCACTGTTTTTTGCACTGTTTGCCATAATTAAGTTATCAACAGTAATATTCATTTTTAAAAATTGTTCAGAAATTGTTTTCACATCAGTTGGCTGTGATAAATCATCAATCTTTTTAGGATCATTGTCTAAAAGGATTCTTGTAGCAGATGCAACTCTTGTTGAACGTTCAACTAATACACGCAATGCTTGAGATCTGTATTTAATATCACCAAAATTAGGGATAATCCTTTTTAATTCTTGAGCATCAGTGTTATGTTCTAATGCTGATACGCGTTCTGAAAGCAGTGCACTCATTGTTGTTGCAGTTCCTAAAGTATTGCCGACATCATGCGCAAATCTCTGCAGTAATTTTTCAATATCTTTGGCATGTGCTAAACTTTCTTCAGCACGTTTTTTATATTCTTCAGCAAGCCTTCTGTTTGCCTCAGCTGCTTTTTCAGCTTCTCGACGCTGAGCATCCATTGCATACCCCATTGCAATTTCAGGAGATACTCTTTTTAAGAATCTTCTTTTTCTGTTGTCCTCATTACCTTTCGTTAAGCTTATATTCGCAGCTAAATTCTTTAAAAAGAAATACATTCTGTGCCTGAAACTAAATTCTGGAATTTTTACAGTGTATCTGTTGCATGGCATTCCGTATAATTCACCTTTCTTAAAAATTATTTCTTCATCATTGCCAGAATTTCTGCTTGTATTTTCGCCTGCTTTTTTGTCTAAACTAATTTTTACATCTTCAATTATTTTTACTGGTCTAAACTCTTTCAGTGGCTTTGCAAGAAATTCTTCTCTTGGCTCATAGCCAAACTTCATCTTAAAATCATCTAAAACAGTAACATCAACAAATTCACCTACTTTTTTGTCATTGAATAAAACATCTCTTCCTTTTTCAGAATATTTAAATGATAAATATGCAAAATCTCTCTCGACAAGCTCTGCCAGTGTTAATTGCACTTCATTATATCTTGTTTCGCCAGTCTCTGGCCAGCCCCATAATTGAGGTACCCCTTCCCAATAGCCAAGCGCTGCAGTAACCATTTCAAGATAAGGTGTTTCAGTGCTTGGAAGCATATAATGCTGAACAGTTGCAGTAACAAAATTCATAAGAAGCCTATCTTTTTCATGGCTTATATTTTCTATTACAATCTCCTGATCAGTGTTAAATGAATGATTAATTCTTGGACTTATTTTGATAATTGCTTCTGGACCAGCAAGCATGCTTGCATAATAAGGAACCATATCACCAGTTGTTGGTATTGCTTTACCCAATACATTATAATTGCGAGGATTCCACAAGCCGCTTATTTCCTTAAAACATCTTAAAATTTGTTTGAAATCTTTTTGAGGAATCCATGATTTAGTGTCTAGAATGCGTGCTTCATCATACTCGGGTAATCTTTCATGAACAGATTTTATTAATCTATCATATAATTCATTTTCTTCAGCATAAGCTAAAAGGTATCTTATAGTTATTCCTTTTAATAACGGGCTTTGTACAGTATCTGCAGTCATTAATTCACCTATTAAATAAACATGATAAATTTGATAAACAGATTGTAGTAGAATATAAGTTTATTATTCATCTATTCATCCCACTACAACATTCATCCTACTACGAAATTGCCATAATTTAACTTAATTTAACATAAATAACTACTTACCACTAGGCAATGATTACCCATATTTAAATATTTCCATGATAAAAGGAGTATATGAGTATAAAAATTATTTTTTTAAGTAGTGATATAAATCATCTTGAATAATGGAGACTAAAAATGGGTAAATGGTATTATCAATGGATTCCTACTAGCATCTTTGATTTCTTTCATAATCATTCACCAAGCAGCAAGATGATGCTTTCTTTTCTGAAGATTACTGATCCTGAATTATTGGAAACTATGAGTGAAAACAAAGTGCTGAAGCTTTATCAGAATGTAAGAACAAATATTCCTGCATACAAAAAATTTCTTAAAAAATGCAAAGTAGATAAAGCAGACGAAATAAAAGATATCATTGACTTCAACGCTATACTGCCTGTTGTAGACAAGCACAATTATGTCATGCAATACCCTTTAATTGAACGCACTTTTAATCATAGACTGCCAAAACATGGGCTTATTGTTGAGAGCTCAGGCTCGACGACAAAAGATCCAACTAACTGGTTCAGAACATATGAAGAGGAGCAGGCTGTTGCAAGAGATGTTGCTTTTGAAAGCAGATATCTTTTTGGGGATAAAGAGTATATAATAATCAGCTGCTGGTCGCTTGGAGCATGGACAACCAGCTTGTCTTTTTGTTCATATTTTGAACAATTGGGTGTTGTAAAAAATATTGGTCCGGATATAGAGCAGGTAATAAAAACCCTAAAATTTATGGGTCCAAAATATAATTATATTATTGCAGGTTATCCGCCATTTGTAAAACATTTGATAGATACTAATGCTCTGCCTTGGAAAAAATATAATATTAATTTTGTAGTTGGTGGAGAAGGGTTTATTCCTGGGTGGAGAAAATATATGCTGAGCAAGGTGAAAAAAGGCGCTAAAATTATTTCTGCTTATGGCGCATCAGACCTTGAAACAGGCATGGCAGTGGAAACACCATTATGCCAGTGTATACGTGATTTGTTCGCAACTTATCCAAAAAAAGTGCAGAAAGCGTTTGGTATAGAAGAACTCCCTTCATTTTTTCAGTACAATCCGCTGAGGTTTTACATTAATAATCTGCCAGAAACAAAGGAATTTCATACTACTGTTATGACGCATGGCACCCCTAGTGTAATGGTCAAATATAATGTAAAGGACTTTGGAGCAAAATTATCTTATAATGAGATGATTAGCATAATGAATGCCTCGTTTTCTGGGTTTGAGAAGAGACATAGAACAGAACTTAAAAGTTCATTAAAACTGCCATTCTTATGGGTTGCAGGGAGAAGTGACGACGTAATTTCTCTTGACGGCTCGAAAATGTATCCGCAGCAGATAGAGATGGCTCTTCTAAAAGATAAGCGCATCTATAAGTCTATCCAAAGTTTTCAGACAACAAAAAGTTATCACAATAATGGCAGTGATCATTTTCTCGTCAAGATTCAGCTTCAGGAAGGTGTAAAACCCAGTAAACAGCTTGCAAAAAAAATAAAGAATGCATTACAGACAAATTTAAGCAGGATAAGCAAAGCATACAAGCTTGGGCTTCATGACCTGCCTTCTTGTTATGAGCCGCATGTTGAGCTTTATGAATTCCACAATGGACCATTTGATGTTGAAAAAATTAAGAATAAGTATGTAGTGGAATAACTAGTTCTGAAGAAGAAAAGCAATATGTAAAAACAAAGATAGTTATTTAGTTTGTTAATTATTCAATAAATTTTAATAATCTAGCCTTATTCTAATTAAGTATTATGGAATTAACATCTGAAATATTAAGTTTAATAAGAAAAACATCGACTGAAATACCTAATGATATAAGAGATGCATTAAAAAATGCAAAAGAAAAGGAAACGAATTCTATCAGTAAAAATATTCTTTCCAATATATTAGAAAACATAGAGCTGGCTAAAAAAGAATCAACACCTATATGCCAAGATACAGGCGTGCCAATATTTTATGTTAAATCCCATAACTCATATTCTCAGATAGAGTTAAGACGAATCATTAATGAAGCGATAAACATTGCCACCACAGGAATATCATTAAGGCCAAATGCAGTGGATTGTTTGAATGATAAACCTATTGGAAACAAGCCAATAATACATTTTGAAGAATCTGCAGAATCTTCACAGATTGAAATTGAATTAATGCTGAAAGGTGGTGGCTCTGAAAATGTGTCTGGAATTTATCAATTGCCAAATACTGAATTAAATGCAGAAAGAAATATGGATGGTGTAAGAATATGTGTTCTTGACGCTGTTTTTAAGGCTCAAGGAAAAGGATGTCCCCCATATATTATCGGTGTTGCAATTGGTGGAACAATAGAAGAAACTGCATCACTGTCTAAAAAAGAGCTTATGAGAAGTTTAAATGATGTTAATAAAATATCTGAATTAAAAATGTTTGAAGAACAAATGCTGGATGATATTAATCTTCTTGGAATCGGACCAATGGGTTTAGGAGGAAAGACAACAGTGCTTGGTGTTAAGGTTAATTCTGGAATCAGGCATCCTGCGTCATTTTTTGTAGGCGTTTCGATAAGCTGCTGGTGTTTAAGGAGGCAGAGCATATGCTTAAACTAAAAACACCATTTAGCCAGGAAGATATTCTTAAACTGAATGTTGGCGACGTGATTCTTGTAAATGGCACGATATTCACAGCGAGAGACAAAGCGCATAAATATCTTTTAGAAAATTATGCTGAACAAATAAAAGGAGGAATTATTTATCATTGTGGTCCATTAGTTAAAACAATTAATGATAACATGAATAAAAGGGATAATAATAATTATATAATTATCTCAGCTGGGCCGACAACCAGTTCAAGGATGAATCAATTCACTCCTGCAATCATCGAAAAATATGGAATAAAAGCAATCATTGGCAAAGGCGGAATGGACAGCAAAGTTTTAGATTCAATAAAAGGCAGGGGAGTATATCTTTCTGCAATAGGCGGTCTTGGAGCATTGTACGCAAAATTAATGAAAGTTAAATGTGTAGAAAAACTAGAATTTGGAATGCCAGAAGCAATATGGGAGTTAGAAGTTAAAGATTTTCCAGTCATAGTTACTATGGATGCAAAAGAAAATAGCATCTATGATTCAGTACAACAAGCATCAAAGAAGAGGTTCTTGAAGTTGATTGGTGCTAAATTTCAGGGTATATGAAGTTTAGTGCAATGTTCAGATGGGAAGGAAAAACCGCAGAAGTTATGACGCAGGTTTCTGGTCTTAGTGAAAATTTCAACAAAGGCGGTCGACGAGGCAGGAGAAGCCAGTGGCTTGCGAGTGAGCTCGTAAAGCAAAACCATTTCTCGATACCTTAGATTGCTCACTCGCTCACAAGCCAGTGGATGCCGAGTAGGGCAAAATTCCGCAGAATTTTGACCGTCGACCCGCCTTTGTTGTTGAAATTTTCTGATACTTTGATTAAGTTTACTTATTCAAAAACACAAAAAAGACCAGAAACCGAGTAATAATTCAGCATAATCGACGTTATGCTGCCTTGAGTTTTCTAGAGTTGAGTTAGCGGTCATGCGCGTGAAGACTCCCATAGTAAAACTCAAGGTCGAGCGTAAGCGAGAAGTATTTTTTGAGTTCTGTTCAAGGCGGTGATGATATGGCGGTGGCGAGCCGGGGGTTGCCCCCTACGGGGTGGCGAGTAGGGCAAATCCGAAGGATTTGGAGTGAACCCCTTTTGGTTGACAACCAGTTTACGAAATCTTAATTGTATTTAAAACCTCTGCTTCAAACTCTTCTGGTGGCATATATCCTATGG